>JAJYYD010000164.1 GCA_021801305.1 Thermoplasmata archaeon | reverse complement strand
GATGAGACCATTTTGCCCCTGTTCTTCACATTGGAATATTCGCTCATCATGGTGGAACTGATGGGATAATCCCCGCCGATTCCAACTCCAAGTATGAATCTTGAAATTATGAGCATCGTAACATTGACAGACAGGGCCGATACAATGGCAAAGACAACTAGAATGCTCATCTCCAGGCCATAAATGTATCTTCTCCCCCTTTTGTCCGCAATTCTTCCAAACACCAGTGCACCCACAAATGCTCCAAAGAGTGCCATTGAACCTATGAGTCCTGTTTCGACCGATACTGAACTCATACCTATTCCAAAAATGTTCACGGTTGCTGTTCCGAATATGTTGCTGGAACCGGTGAGGCCGAACACTGCCACAATTATGGGCAGAGCCGCTGAAATCACAAAGAGATCATACGCATCAGAAAAAAAGCCCATTCCAGTTATGAATATGGTCTTGAAATGGAATTTTCCAGTCCTCGCATTATCAAGATCCTCCAGGATTTTCTCCCGGTTTTCCTGAATATCTCCCATCGTCTTCATGCCAATGATGTCATTAATAACGATTAAAATGACCTATATATTTTACCATGACCTATATAGTCATAGTTATTACACGATTTTGTATTAAAATCAGGCTATCCTGGCCAGTCTCAGGGCCTGGGCATTATAAGGTGTCAGTTTTATCTCCCCGTTGGGTCCCTGGATCACTATATTGTCATCCCTGAATATCCTCACAGTATCGCCCGGAAGTATGGAGACGGACGCAAGGGTTTTCAAGAGGTCCCTGTCTTCGAATGAAATTCTCTGCACCCTGTATGTGCCTTCATTCACCAGCGATGACGGTATGTCCCCCATCCTCTGGTCTGGATTGGTGGGATTTCCATGTGGGCAGGTAAGCGGGCTGCCAAGCTTCCTGAAAAGGGTCTCAACACGTTCATCCTTGAATATATGTTCCAGTTCCATAACAGAAGAATGCGTTTCCTCCCATGGGACTTCCAGCATATTGTATGCAAAAACCTCTGATATCCGGTGTGTCCTCACCAGTGGAATGGCAGCTTTCCTTCCTGCCGGAGTGAAATCGATCTTTTTTCCAACTTTCCTGACCATTCCGTCATCCATTATTTTCTGGATATATTCATGGGCAGTGGGGGGAGATATCTTCAGCCTCCTGGAAATGTCTATTTCACTCACCGAATCAAAGGATTCGAGAAATTCCCAGACCACAAGCAGATAATCTTCCCTGTTCAGAGTCACGTTTAATGATGTTTGCTTAATAGATAAGGATTATCAGTTTAATTTTCATCCGGCAGTCCGGGTCCAGAATCTGGCTAAAACCTGTGGAATGAGGGAATTCAGGTGACTGCGGACATATGATCATATATTTTATACAGAATACCCATGGAGTCCTGAATTACCATGTTCACAAGGAGAGGAGACAGCGGAAGCACCGATACAGGAGACAGGAGAAGAGTTTCAAAGTCATCTGCACTTGTTGAGGTGGAGGGAACTCTTGATGAGGCCATATCAAGCATAGGAAACGCAATCGCCCAGTCCAAATGGGATGATATCCGCACAGACCTGAGAACTGCGCAGGAGGATCTTTTTACACTGGGAGAGGAGATTACAGCATCCGGGCATGCCAGGAAACTTGATCCTGCCAGGGTTGACTGGCTGGAGGAAAGAGTTGTAAGCTACCGCACGGAGGTTGGGCCTACAAGGCTTTTCGTGGTTCCAGACGGAACAGTGCAGTCAACATCACTGCATCTGGGCAGGACTGTTGTCAGGAGGCTTGAAAGAAAAATAGTCAGTGCAAAGGAGGAACTCTCCGTTCCCGATCATATTCTTGCCTATGTGAACAGGCTCTCATCCCTCCTGTTCATGGTTGCAATACTTTCAAACAAAAGGCAGGGTATCCAGGAAAGAATATGGGACATACGGGGGAAGAAGGCCGAGCAGAAGTGACTGGTCACTATATGTTCATGGAAGATATCCGGGACTTTTCATGTCAAATGTCCCAAATACGCCTGAAAATTCTGATACAAGGACCCGTATCAGGTCGCCCCTGTTTATGTCCACATAGCCCATGACTGATGAATCCATTCCGCATGGGTTTATCCTGGAAAAACCCTCAAGAACCTCCTTCCCAATGTTTATTGAGATGCCATGGTACGACACTCCCTTCTCTATTGCCAGGCCCATGGATGCGACCTTTTTCATTTCCCCTCCGGAACTGACCCAGATGCCGGGTTCTTCCCCTACAGAAGCTTCAAATCCGAATCTTCCAAGTGCATTTATGACAATGTTTTCCAGTTTCACCACGAAGCTCCTGACCTCTATCTTCCCATCTTTTTCCCACAATTTCAGTATGGGGTAGACCACAAGCTGTCCCGGGCCATGGTATGTGACATCTCCACCCCTCTCTGTCTTAATCACAGCAATGCCAGGGTAATTTGACGGATCATCCTTCCTGCCGGTTGTATATACCGGAGGGTGTTGCAGAAACAGCAGGGTGTCAGGAATGCTCCCTTCCTGCCTCCTGGACAGAAGATTCTTCTGGATCTTCAGGCATTCATCATATCCTATGGTTCCAAGATCAATTGCGAGGTTTGAAGTGTAAAGGTTTTCCATAAATCATCTCCGCAGCCTCCTTAACGCCCTCCGAAACGGTGGGATGAGGGTGTATGGTCAATCCAATATCCATGGCCATGAGGCCGGATTCAACTGCAAGACTGATCTCGCTGATGAGTTCAGAAGCATGTGGGGCAACAACGGCACCACCTGTGACTATGCCCTTTGAATCAGCATAAATGTGAACGCTTCCAAGTGTATTGTTCATTGTAAGGGCCCTCCCGTTTGCCGCTGTGGGAAATGAACTCTCGGAGACCGATTT
This sequence comes from Thermoplasmata archaeon, assembly GCA_021801305.1. GTDB lineage: Archaea > Thermoplasmatota > Thermoplasmata > Thermoplasmatales > Thermoplasmataceae > Oxyplasma. The sequence continues at coordinate 3,051 of JAJYYD010000164.1, read as the reverse complement.
CTTTCCTGTATAGGCAACTTCAGGATCAGTGTAAATCACGAAAGGCATTGCCCTGTAATCCACCACACTGTTTATCCCGCATATATTGTCTGAGGCAATATCCGCATCGTAATATGCCTTATGTGCAAGCATTGGCTGCCCCGCAACATCGCCTATTGCGTATACGTTGGGAAGGCTGGTTCTCATATGTCCGTCTGTCTTTATGAATGGTCCGTCCATCTGCAGGTTGAGCTTCTCAAGCCCGAAACCAGTCACATTCGGCCTTCTGCCAACAGTGAGAAGCACCTGGTCTGCGTTCAGCGTCTCGCCGCTTTCAAGTTCCACTGCATATTCTTCATTTCTGGTAACCTTCTTGACCTTATTGGAGGTAAGTATGCGTACATTCAGTTCCTTGAGCTTCCTTTCTATTGGCCTTACAAGTTCCGGTTCCGCTCCGGTAAGTATTTTATCCAGCATTTCAACAACCGTCACCTGTGATCCAAGCTTCGAGAAGGCCATTCCCAGCTCTATCCCTATGTATCCTCCACCTATGACCACAAGCCTCTTCGGAATCTCCTGCAGGTCAAGAATTTCCCTGTTGTAAAGGGGGTTGTCAATTCCGTTTATCTTCACAGGGGACGATCCGGTGGCCACAACAAGATTTTCAAATTCATATGTGGCATCATTGACAGAAAGATGGTGATCATCAAGGATCACTCCCATCCCTTTCACAATCTCAACACCGTATGATTTGCAAAGCGTTTCAACACCTGATGTCAGGCGGTTTATCATGCTCCATTTCCATGCCTGCCATTCCTTCATGTCAAGGTTGAAGGAGGGATGTGCCCCCGGCATGTCCTTCAGGTAGTGCATAGAATTTGCCATCTCTATGAGGGCCTTTGAAGGTATGCATCCATAGTTGAGGCATTCCCCTCCTATTTTGTCCTTTTCAATAAGCAGTACCTTCCTGCCATGCTGGCCGATCCTTATTGCTGCTGCGTATCCGCCCGGTCCTGAACCTATTATTGCTGCGTCATACCTCATGATTTCACCTCAAACCAGGATCAGGAATGGATTCTCAATGAGCTCCTTGATCCTCATTATGAATCTTGTAGCCATTGCTCCGTCAATCAGCCTGTGATCGCAGGAGAGGGACAGATACATGACGCTTCTCTGGTTCCCGGCGGAATCCATCTGCTTGAATGTCCTGTGTACGCCAAGTATTGCCACTTCCGGGAAGTTTATGATTGGAGTGGAGACAATACCACCAATAGTTCCAATGTTTGTAACGGTGAAAGTTCCGTTCTGGACATCCGCAAGGCTCAGGGATGATGACCTGGCTCTTGTGGCAAGGTCCCTGACCTTGTCTGCAACACCTGAAAGGCTCAGCCTGTCAGCATTATGCACAACAGCAACTGTAAGCCCGTCCTGGGTGTCAATGGCCATTCCTATGTTATATTCCTTCCTGAGGATGTACCTCCTGTTCTCTTCGTCGTAAACTGCATTGAGGTACGGATATTCTTTGAGAGCAACAGTTGCCGCCTTTATGAAGAATGATGTAAGGGTAACCTTTGATCCCTTCTCCTTAAGTATGTCAACAGCACGCAGTATTTCAGACACATCTGCGCTCTCCATTACTGTGAAATGCGGAATTATTGCCTTCGACTTGGTCATCTTCTCAAAAATCAGCCTTCTGAGCCCTCTTGGTTCAAGGATCTCGTCCTTCGCCGAAACCGGTTGTGCCGCAACTTCCACAGGAATACTCTTCTTCTCTTCCTTTCCAGCTCCGGGATGTTTCCTGAATGCATCAAGATCCTCAAGCGTGATTCTACCATTCTCCCCGGTTCCCGCAACCGATGCAAGATCAATTCCGGATTCCATGGCAATTCTCCTGACTGCAGGAGAAGCAAGCGGTCTTTCTGTTGATCTGTTAACAGGTGCAGATACATGAACAGGTTCTGCCTGAGAAGGGGCAGGTTTTATCTCTTTTCCGGAAGGTTCTTCCGCCACATTATCTGCAGTTGCGATCTCTATGAGGCTTTCCCCAACCTTTACCACCTGTCCTTCAGGGAATAATATCCTTGTTATTTTCCCGGCAACAGGGGAAGGAATCCTGACGGTTACCTTGTCCGTCATGATTTCAACCATGTCCTGTTCCTTGCCTATTTCATCCCCTTCCTTCACATGCCACTTGACTATTTCTCCCTCGCTGACTCCCTCTCCGATATCCGGTAACTTAAACGTGTACATCTGTTCACCTGAAATTTAATATTTTCTTGGCTGCTGCAACTATCCTTTTCTCATTGGGAAGGTAATACTCCTCCAGCCTGTACGGGAACGGAGTGTCCGGTCCTGTAACCCTCACTATTGGTGCATAAAGGTATTCGATTGCCCTCTCTGCAATGGCAGCAGAGATCTCAGATCCCATGCCCAGGGTCCTTGGGGCTTCATGAACAATCATTACCCTTCCTGTTTTCCTGACTGACTTGATTATTGAATCGATATCATAAGGCACCAGTGTCCTGAGATCAAGAACATCCGCATTCAGGGAGTTCTTTTCCACTGCCTGAAGGACTGTGGGGACCATGGACCCGTATGTCACTATTGTGAGATCATCCCCGTTTCTGACAAGATTTGCCTTCCTGAGGGGGACTTTGTAATCCTCATCAGGCACGTCAGCCTTCTGGGCCCTGTAGAGACGCTTGGGCTCAAGGAAAATAACGGGATCATTCAGGTCAATAGACGAGGAAAGAAGTCCCTTTGCGTCATATGGATTGGATGGCGTAACCACAGTAAGTCCTGCGGTGTGGGCAAAATAGGTCTCTCCGCTCTGTGAATGGTATAGTCCACCCTTTATGCCGCCGCCATAGGGTGTCCTTAGCACCAGGGGCACAGTAATTCTTCCGGCTGTCCTGTACCTCATCTTTGCCATCTGGTTAACTATCTGGTCAAAGGCAGTGTAAATGAAATCCTGGAACTGGATTTCCGGAACCGGCCTCAGTCCCGTGGTTGCCATTCCTATGGCCATTCCCACTATCCCAAGTTCCTCAAGCGGGGTATCAAGAACCCTTT
>JAJYYD010000151.1 GCA_021801305.1 Thermoplasmata archaeon | reverse complement strand
GAATGTGAACATGTCTTTTAGATAGGTTACAAATCCTGCAAAATTGAACTTCCCTCCATACAGGCCCAGTTCTTTCTCAATCCTGATCTTCTCTGCAACACTGGGATGTTTCAATCCGTGCAGAAACAGGTCAACAGGGCTTCCGGGCATAAGCCTGAAAACAACATAGAGAATTATCACAATAAATACAACCAGTATAGCGTCCTGGATGACCTTTCTAATGACCAGGTAAGGATTCATCCGAACTGAATCCTAAAGCCAGTATATAACTATTCCTTTGAAATTGTCGACTATTAAAGCTTTTCAAAAAAGCCGGGGTCTTCTATCTGCCATTGTCAATTCACCCTAAAATGTGAAAAATGAAATAATAGAAATATAGATTCAATCTGTAAGAATCATGGAATCATACAAATCCAATCCGGATATTTTTAAAGAAAGGGTGGTGTTTCTTTCCAACGACGATGTATGGGAAGTATCAGTTAAAGGTGGCAAAGCCAGGAGAATTACATCAGGCATAGGAGTGATAAACAACGTCCGTTATTCACCTGATGGAAAGTACATTGTATTCAGGGTGATGCGAGGGAATGATGCAGGTATTACTGACATCTATAAGTATGATTTTCACAGCGGCGAAACTGAAAGACTTACATTTCTTTCTGGTAAAAGCACATCAAGAAGGATGTATACTGACATTGCCGGATGGGATGAAAGTGGGAATCCGGTAATATCTACAGATGTAATGTCTCCTTTCACTGCCCAGACATTCCTATATTCCTTAAGCATTGAAAACCTGTCGTTGAACCCATTAAATCTCGGGCAGGCATCACATGTTATTTTTCATGATGGACACATATTTCTGGGGAGAAACACAATCGATATGCTTCACTGGAAAGGCTATAGAGGGGGAACAAAAGGTCACATCCTGAAGGGAAAACCCGGATCTGATTTTCACAGGCTTTTCAACATCGAAACCCATGTTGCGTCACCGGTTATATGTCAGGACAGAGTTTACTTCATTTCAGATCATGAGGGAAGGGGGCAGATATATTCCACTAACGCAGAAGGAGAAGACCTGAAGCGACATACTGACTTTAAACAGTTTTACCCGAGGCACCTGAATTCGGATGGCAAAAATGTTGTTTTTTCAATGGGTGGGTCCATATACCTTTTCAATCCTGAAGAGAACAGGGCAGACATGATCCATATTTCAATGGAATCCGGATCTAAAAGCAAAATGGAACATTTTGTAAATGCTGGAAAATATCTGGAAGAATTCGATTTAAGCAGCAGAGGAGACATGGTATCCATAATTGCCAGGGGACAGGGATTCATATGCAGCATGGATCTTGAGACCCAGGTAAAAGTAAGGGCAGAAGGCAGGATTAGGCTTCTGAAATTTCTAAATCCTGAAAAGATCATATTTTCGCTGTTCAGCGATGGAAAAGACAGGCTTTGCGTAAGAGAAATACAAGATTCCAATCTGAAAATATGCGAAAAAGATTACGGTCTTATTGAGGGAATATATCCTTCTCCTGACGGCAAGAGTGTTGCAGTGACCAATAACAGGCTCCAGATGGTAATACTGGAAACCGGTTCATTTAAGGAAATATTCCTGGAGGAAAATAAGGAGGGAAGGATTGAGGAAGTGTCATGGTCTCCAGATTCAAGATCCATGGCTTACACCTTTCCGGTGAGGAAACAGTTTCTGGGTGGACACCAGGGATCAATTATAATGGTTTATGATTTGCAGGAAAGGAAATCTGCTGCACTGACAACTGGAAACTCGAGGGATTATGACCCGATCTTCGATCCTGAAGGCAGGGGAATTTACTATCTCTCCGACAGGACACTTGATCCAGTTCCTGACAAGATTGTTTTTGATTTCGGGTTTCCAAATGCCACAAAGCCATATTTTATACCTTTTGAAAAAAGCAGTTCAATGATCTCCAGGAAAATACCTGCAGAAATGCTCCCAAGAAACGGTGAAACACAACCGGGAATGGATCTGTCCTTCAGTTCTGAAGCCCTGAAAGTATCCAATGGGGATTACAGGAAAATATTGCCTTTAAAGGAAGGAGTCCTGCTGCTGGAATATCCTGTGGAGGGCAGCATGAAATATTACTCCTCACCCAATCTTTACAGGGTCGGGTCAGTTGTCTTCTACTCAAATAAGAGCGGAACATCAAATGTCATATCCACTGGGGTGGCGGATTTCGTGATGTCCGGTGACCGGAACGTTCTCATGCTGAAAAAAGCCGGCAACACTCTTTCTATGGCTGATATAAAAATCAGCAATGAATCGGAGGGAATTAAACTGGCTGAAAAGGAGATTGATCTGTCCAGAATAAAGATCAGAGTCCAGCCTATTCAGGAATGGAAGCTGATGTTCAGTGAAGCCTGGAAACTTGCAGTGGAAAATTACTGGAATAGGGAAAAGGCAGAATCAGTTGGTCCTGGAATATACGACAGATATTCTCCCCTTCTGGATGCAATAAGCACAAGGTATGAACTGTCAGAGATAATGAGGGAGATGCAGGGAGAGTTTGGCACATCACACTCCTATGAAATGGGAGGTGACGTCTGCGAAATGGAAGAGTATCCTGTTGGAAAACTTGGTTCAGACATAGTTTACAGGAATGGTGAATATGTTATTGAAAGAATATATTCAGGTGATCCTTCAAATGAAAATGAAAAATCTCCCCTTCTTACAGGCACATCTTTTATAGAGGAAAAAGACGTAATTTTATCAATAGATGGAGTTGATCTTGATGAAAACAATAGTCCTGGCAAAGTTCTGTATAACCGCTATGAGACTCCGGTAAGAGTTGATCTGAAAAGCAAAGACGGAAAGAGGAAAACTGTTTTTGTAAAGCCAGTGCAGGATGACAGGTACTTAAGGTACAGATCGTGGGTGGAGGACAAGAGAGATTATGTGCACAAGAAAAGTGACGGCAGAATCGGCTATCTTCACATCCCCGACATGGGAATGAACGGGTTCAGCGAATTCTTCAGGCTTTATGGTGTTGAAGCTGAAAAGGAGGGGTTGATAGTGGATGTAAGATACAATGGGGGAGGAAGCGTATCCCAGCTTCTGCTTGAAAAACTACAGAGGAAGAGGTTGGGCTATGACATTCCAAGAAGGGGAAATATGCATCCATATCCTGCAGATTCGGTCAATGGGCCGGTTGTTGCAATAACAAACGAAAGTGCAGGTTCTGACGGGGACATATTCAGCCATGCTTTCAAGCTCCTGGGCATCGGCCCGGTCATAGGCACAAGGACTTGGGGCGGTGTTGTGGGGATAAGCCCCAGAAGAAAGCTGATGGACGGAACAACTGTAACGCAGCCGGAATTTGCCCTTTGGTTCGGTGACGTGGGATTTGGGATAGAGAATTACGGCACTGAACCTGAAATTGTGGAGTATATGCCGCAGGACTATTCCAGTGGAAGGGACCCCCAGCTTGAGGAGGCTTTGAAGAGAACCATGAAACTTCTGGAAGAGAAAGGTCATGTTGTGGACTTCAGATCAGAAAGATCCGTTAAACAGGATAAAAAGTGATACAAAAGAGCAAAATATCAACAACCGATATCGGTTATTATGAGCACCGATTCCAAACTCATAACCGCATTGCTCATAGCTGTTCTCATGGGCGCCGTAGACGCTACCATAGTCATTCTTGCCCTTCCCACAATAACTGTTGACCTGAAGGCGCCTCTTTCCATATCTATCTGGATCATACTGATCTATCTGCTGGTTATAGCCGTCGGAACAACCCAGCTGGGAAGATTGGGAGACCTGCTTACAAGGAAGAGAATTTTCAGCGCCGGTATTGCAGTCTTCACGTTCGGGTCGGCACTTTGCGGTGCATCTTTAACAATCGATGAACTCATTGCCTTCAGGGCAATTCAGGCATGCGGGGCTGCCATGATCCAGTCCAACAGCGGAGCAATAGTTGCCGACAACTTCCCGCCGAACAAGAGAGGGAGAGTGTTCGGATACACTTCAGTAGGCTATAATGCCGGTGCAATGCTAGGTATAGTGCTTGGGGGCGTCATAACAACCTTCATAGGATGGAGATACATCTTTTACATAAATGTGCCAATTGGTGCATTTGCATTCATCTTCGCACTGAGGTACATCAAGGCAGGAGAAAAGATCAGGAACAGACTCGATATCCCTGGCACAACCTCGCTTGGCCTTGCCCTTATCCTCATATCATACGGTGCAGTCAATATAACATCCAACGGGCTTGACCTGTTCAACGAGATTTTCCTCATTGCAGGTGCCGTTGTAATAGCTGCCTTTGTTTTTATAGAGACCCGGGTGGCAAAACCTCTCCTGCCCATGCGTATTTTCAAGTCCAGGATACTCACATTCTCAATATTTGCAGCGTTCTTCCAGAGTTTGGGATTTCTTGCTGTTGTTTTCATAATAATCATGTATTTGCAGGGAATAAGGGGGCTTTCCCCATTCTACAGTTCCCTGCTCCTTCTTCCGGGTTATGTTGTCGGGAGTATACTGGGACCGCAATTTGGGAAACTTACCGACAGGATTGGATCGAGAATCCCTGCAACTGCCGGCCTTATAATAATGGGGATTTCCATACTCATATATTCCACAATGAGCGTGTCCTCCTCACTTTATATTGTGCTTGTGGGATCATTCTTCACAGGGATAGGGTCTTCAATGTTCTATCCGGCTAACAACAGTGCAGTCATGGCAAATTCCCCCAAGGACCTTTACGGCCTTTCTTCAGGTTTTCTGAGAACAATGGCCAACATAGGCATGCTGGGGAGTTTCGTAATGGCTATTTCAATTGCAAGCATAAGCGTTCCAAGGTATGTCGCTTACGAAGTTTTCGCGGGAGTTGAAACACACCTTGGAAATTTCTCGGCGAAATTCATGATAGGCATTCACTCTTCCCTTTACATCTCCCTTTCCATAATAGTAATAGCAGTCATTCTGTCACTGGCAAGGGGGAAGGAGATCAGGAAATCGCAGCCCAAACCGGAGACTGATGCGAAAGAAGCTTAGAATGAAACAGGTCAGGTACCACAAGGTACGCGGTAGGTTGACAAATGGAACATGTGGTGCCTGAAGCACATAAATTTATGAAAATATGAGTTATTGAAAAAACAATAAGAACAGGTCATTCAAAAATTATTGAATGATAAGAGTTGAAGCTCAATCAGCTGCGAGCCCCTTGTTGCCAGAGTTTCCCAGATCAACAGATTCTTTCTTGGAATGCATCTTTCCCGTAACGTGATTGAACCACCATATCTTTGTCAGGAGTCTGGCATCCTCGAAAGTGTTTCCCATTGATGGCTCCCTGAAGCACTGTGTGAAACAGTCATTGCAGCTGTTCTCAAACTTTTCCCATTGAGGTTTCTTGTTCATCACGACCTCCATATGGGTGAAGCACGGGTGAACCTTTCCCCTGTAATCTGTATAAAGGGCTTTTTCTCCTGCTTTGCACACTGTAACCTTTTTTCCGTCAACATAGTCAACGGCCTCTTTGTAGTAGGATCTGGTATTCCCGAAAACGTGTTTGTCATAATTCTCGTATGCATAGGAGAATGCTTCCCTGATCATCTCGTTTGTAACCTGGAAATCCTGGAAATAATAAGCGCTCTGTTCCGGAAAACACATTGATATTGGGACACCTAGCTCATTGTTTGCCAGTTCTGCCATGTCCTTGATCTTGAAATAATTAAAATTGGTTACAAGAGTGTTCATTGTGAGTATCTTAACATGCTTCTTTGCCTCCTTGATTGTTTTCACTACAGTGTCAAAGATCTTTCCACCCCTGTATTCGTTGTGTTCTTCGGGTATGTTACTGTCTATGGATATGCTCATTCCATCGAGGTATTTGTAAATCTTGTTAAGAACATAGGGGTTGGTTCCGTTGGTTGCTATATGAGTTATAAAATGGTTATCCTTCAGTTTCCTGAGGATGG
>JAJYYD010000133.1 GCA_021801305.1 Thermoplasmata archaeon | reverse complement strand
CTACCTTCCGGGATACTCTGGCTTCCTTTTCTGGAGGAATGCAGAGATTCCCTCCTTAAGGTCATCTGTGCCATAAAGCAGTCCCATGGCTATTGATTCCATCTCCAGTCCCGCATCCATGGGCACTTCCGATCCCTTGTTTATGAGCCTCTTTGCAAGGGCCGCTGCTGTAGGTGCTGCTTTCTGGGCAAGTTCCTCAGCGAATTTGAGTGTCTCCTCGTCCACATGTTCTTTTGGGAACAGGCGGTTGACAATGCCCATGTCGAAAGCTTCTTTCCCGCTGAACCTGGTCCCAGTCAGTATGAGGTATGAGGCACGGGATGTTCCAAGAAGCCTGGGAAGCCTCTGGGTTCCTCCCCATCCCGGAACGAGACCAAGAGTGACTTCCGGGAATCCTATCTGGACATCCTCTGTGCCAACCCTGAGGTCGCATGCAAGAGAGAGTTCAAATCCTCCTCCCAAAGTGTATCCCTTCATCTCTGCTATGGTTATTTTTGGTATCTCGGAAAGGAGCCTGAATGTTCTCTCCCCTTTCCTGGAATGCTCCATGAAATCCATGGAACCCGGGAAGAACTGTGAAAGTTGTGCCCCGGCTGAAAATACCGGTCCCTTCCCGGTAACGATGATTACGTTCACATCATGGTCATTCCAGAGTGCCAGTATGTTCTTCTCCAGATCTGAAAGCACTTCGGAACTGAGAAGGTTATTTTTTGTATTGTTTATTGAAATTCTAGCAACCTTTCCTGGAAGTTTTTCCATGATCACTACCTGATCCCCTGGTGAGGAAGATGAACCTGCAGGAACCTCTGGTGCAGTAGCTGGTTTTTTGCCATCCTGATCAAAAGACTTTATGGATATGATCTCCTTCAGCTTCCCTTTCTTTATGGATTCAGCCGGTTCGAAAACCACTGTGCCGTATTTCGCAGCAAGGGTCTCAAGCTTCTTCTTCACCTCTGCATTTGTCAGCCCCTCTGCAACCGATATGGGTCCGAAAGGCCTGTTCATGCCAAGTTTCACCCCGATTTCTATATCAGCTGGAAGGGCAATTTTCTCCTCTATGATCTTCACAGCCTCATTGAGCTCCACGGCCAGGACATCCATAAGTTCCAGCTTCTCCGTTGGTGAGGCCTTTGGAATCTCGGCATGCCCCTCTTTCCAAGTGTAAAAACCCTTGCCGGTTTTCAGTCCAAGATTCTTGCTCTCGTACATGGTCCTGAATGCTTTGCACTTTCCATATTCCGGGCTCAGTTCCTGGGCGTAGTAATCCAGGGAATGGACAACCGTGTCAATTCCCACATAGTCCATGAGTTCATACGGCCCCATTGGAAGCCCCTGCCCTCTTGCAAAGGTATCAACCTCCTCAGGCTTTGCAACATTCTGGTCAAGCACAAGACAGAAGAAGAGGCTTTCAGGCGCATTTATACGGTTCACCACAAAACCGGCGGAATCCTTCAGGACCTTTATTGGAGTTTTTCCTATCTTCCTGGAAAGCTCAAAAGTTTCATCAAAAACCTTCTGTGAAGTTTTCTCACCCTTTATGACCTCCACAAGTTTGAGTACAACTGGAGGATTGAAGAAATGCATTCCCACAACATTCTCCGGATGCTTCATGTTTTCGGCCAGAGATGATATCTTTATGTTTGATGTGTTGGATGCCACTATGGCATCAGGCCTTGCAAATTTATCTATGCCTGAAAATACCTCCTTCTTCAGTTCCATTATTTCTGGAACTGCCTCAATGATGAAATCCGCATCCTTGACTGCCGGTTCCATCTGTGAAAAATAGCTAATCCTTGCGATTGTGTCCTTTCCTTTCTGCTGGTCTATCCTGCCGGATTTCACAAGCTTCTCAACACTCTTCCCGATGGAGGCTTTAGCTTTTTCCAGTGCTTCCGGAAAAGCATCCTCTATTCTCACCTCAAAACCAGAAAGTGCAAAGACCTCGGCAATTCCATGCCCCATAAGGCCGGACCCGATCACTGCGACTTTTTTAATTTCCAAGAAGATCACGCTCTCAGCTTGGATATCACTCCGGTAAGCTTCTGCGTGCTGAATACATCACCTGAAACTTTTATCTGGCCCGCCATGAAGGCCTTGATAGGGTCAAGTTTCCCGGAAAACATGTCACTGAGCACGGCATCTGTTCCTGTAATGGTTGCAGAAGGTGAAGGTGCATCCCCATCCTTCAGTGCAACTGTTCCATTCGTAATTGCCACGTAAAACGGCGAGGAATCCGATACCTTGAACTGGAATACCTTATTGAATCCAGATAAATCCTTCTTTACAGCCTCGTTTCCGTTTGCCTTGCCTACTATTTGTTCCAAAAGTTCCTTTGCTGACATGGTTGGATATGCACTGTAAAAATAAATGGGTTGTGTTTGATAAATAATTGTTAATAAATAAAATTATGCCTGGTTGTATGCTTCCATGACGTATTCTGCAAACTGATCGTCCGGGTATGCACCAACAAACTGCACATCGCCGTTTATCACTATGTGGGGAACGCTTGACACTCCAGCCTCTTCAGCCTCGTTCTCGAATTCCAGTGACTCAACCATTTCGCCGGTTATGTTCTTGTTCAGGAGCGCAAATTTGTGTGCTGTACCGACCGCTTTAGGGCAGTAAGGGCATGTTGGCGTGACAAACACCTTTATTGTTATAGGCTTGTCTATTTTCGAGATTATTTCAATTGCCTTTGATGATACCTCGGCCTCTCCACTTGAAACGGTCTTGAGATCCTCAATCAGTGATCCGAACTCATAGCCTGAGGGAAGTCCTGAATATTTTATCCTTCCATCCTTTTCCCCTGCCTTTGCAACTATTGTTGTGGGGAATTTGTCAACACCGTACTGTTCAGCAATTTCCTTATCCTTGTCGATGTTGTATACGGTAATCTTTATCTTGTCATTTATTTCCGCAACTTCACTGGCAAGTTCAATGGTTTCCTTGCAGTACTTGCAGTCTGCACTGTCAGATGTGAAAACAATCAGGTCAACATTATCCTTTAGATACTTGTTGAATTCATCAGACAGAAATTTCCTGTCTTCTTCTTTTATTAGGGACATACCCTCATAATTTATCAATACTATTTAAGCTTTGTTCATCAAAGTTGTACATCCAACATAAAGAAGAGTACATAAAATACCTGTATTTTAAACATCCAGCGAAAAATTAAAAGATATGTTGCCTGGCATTATTCTCTCATAAATTATATATCCAATGCAGGGTTCATTGTCCATTGACTGACAAGGTGTTTTTAAGGGAGATGAACCGGAAGGAAATTGACTGCATGGTTACAAAGGTCAGGGATGACGGGGTGTTCCTTGACAGGACAGTATTCTATGCAACAGGTGGGGGCCAGCCATGCGATACTGGTAAACTGATCTCTCCCTCGGGCAAGGAGTTCAATGTAACTGATGTGAGGAAAGAGGGGGAAGATATTCTCCATGTAATTGAGAATGCCCCTGAAATAAGTGAAGGGGACAGGTTTCATGGGATTATAGACTGGAACAGGAGATATGCACACATGAGGTATCATTCTGCAATACACGTTCTGGACGGGATTGTATCATCAGGATTCTCCCAGGAGGGCATGCTTACCGGAGGCCAGATATATGAAGACAGGGCAAGGATAGACCTCGACCTGAACAATTTCAGCAGGGAACTGGTTGAAGATATACTTGAAAAATCGAACACTTTCATAAAAGAGGGGCACCATATCTACCAGAGGGAAGTGCCAAGGGAAGAGGCACTTGCAATGACCAACCTTGCAAGGACAGAACCAGGCAGAAGGCTCATAGAGAGTCTTGACGTGGTCAGGATAATTGTTATTGATGGTCTGGATGAGCAGGCAGACGGCGGGACACATGTACAGGATTCAAGAGAGATAGGAAAGATAGTCCTGAAAAAGATTGAAAGCAAGGGCAAGAGGAACAAGCGCGTGGAATTCTTCCTGGAAAGTCCCTGATAAAGATGATGGAGATCAGGAGATTTGTTGTAGGGCCACTCAACACAAACATGTACCTGGTCATTTCAGGGAAAGAAGCGGTGGTAATAGACCCGGGTGAAATGTCAGGAGAGATGGTTGAATTTGTCAACAAAAATGAGATAAAAGTGAAATATGTGCTGGCAACCCATGGCCATTTTGATCACATAAACGGATCTGGAAAGGTATGCGGATCACTTGGATCTTCCATGTACATAAATGAAAATGATGCTGGAATGGCCATGCAAAATCCGGAATCAATGAAATCATTCATTGGCATCGAGGGAGAAAGGATTGTCATTGGAGGTACTTTCTCAGATGGGCAGGAATTCAAATTCGGTGATGAAACCATGAGGGTAATGCAGACACCAGGCCACACTGCCGGGAGCACATGTTTTTTTGCCGGTGACTGCATATTTTCCGGTGACACGATCTTCAGGGGAACCATAGGCAGGACTGATATTGGAGGTTCCGGAAGTGATATGGCCAGGACTCTTGAGAAATTCAGGTCCATGGCAGGGAAATACCGGATTTACCCGGGGCATGGAGCTGATACCACTCTTGAACATGAACAGAAAACAAACCCTTTCCTCTTAGACCCGGATTCTGCCCTTTAGATCCAGGTACCAAAAACCAAATATTCCCTGTTATCCGTCCATTAGTCATCTCTTCGGGTTCAGGGAAACTGTGGGATAACCTCCCCTTTTTTCAGGAAGTGATGAAGATTCTTCCAGTGATTTCCCCCTGGTTTCCCTTATGGTTATCATGGTAACCATTGCTCCTGCCATTGCAATCCCGAACAGTATGTAAAGGACGCCGGATACATTTATCGTGACAAGGAGAACAGGGACAAGGAACGTGAATATTCCGGCACCAAGTTTCCCGGTTGACGCTGCGATCCCATGGCCGGTTGTTCTTATGCGGGTTGGGAAGAGCTCGGTTGGGAGGATAAAAGTCGTTGTGTTTGGCCCAAGATTGCCGAAGAGAAAAGCAATTCCGTAAAACGCCACGAAAAGCATGACGCTGTTGATCAATGTGGTGTATTTCAGGGCAAGTATGAGGTACATGAGTGCCATTACAGTGAATCCGATCCACTGCAGCCTCTTCCTTCCAACCCTGTCAATGGTGGCCACTGCAATCCAGTATCCGGGTACCTCGAACAGTGAGGCTATAAGCGCGTTTCCAACTGCGAGATTGAACACGGTCTGGTGAAGTGTGGAGGCAGTTCCATAGCCAATATGCTGCAAAACGAAACCGTTGTTTATGGACGTACCGTAAAAAGCCATGTCCAGGAGGAGCCAGCTTATTGAAGTTCCCAGTATCGTTACCCAGTATTTCCTCAGGAGACCCCTGCTTTCTCCACCTTTATAGTTCCGGCTAACCTTTGCAGTTGTATCTGTATTGTTGTATCTTTTACCGGTAATGTATGCAGCGGCTGCCATGGCCTCCTCGGAATCGCCTTTTGTCTGGAGGGCAAAGCGTGGAGACTCTTTCATCTTCCTTCTCAGGTATATCACTGATGCTGCCGGGACCGCTCCGAAGCCAAGCATGAACCTCCATGCAATGTCAGTTGGGAGGAAAAATATGGATAATACTCCTATGAGGGCACCAAGCAGCAGGCCGAAGCCCTGCATTGCAAACACCGATGAGACCATCTTTCCCCTGTTCTTCACATTGGAATATTCGCTCATCATGGTGGAACTGATGGGATAATCCCCGCCGATTCCAACTCCAAGTATGAATCTTGAAATTATGAGCATCGTAACATTGACAGACAGGGCCGATACAATGGCAAAGACAACTAGAATGCTCATCTCCAGGCCATAAATGTATCTTCTCCCCCTTTTGTCCGCAATTCTTCCAAACACCAGTGCACCAACAAATGCTCCAAAGAGTGCCATTGAACCTATGAGTCCTGTTTCGACAGATACTGAACTCATACCTATTCCAAAAATGTTCACTGTTGCTGCTCCGAATA
>JAJYYD010000115.1 GCA_021801305.1 Thermoplasmata archaeon | reverse complement strand
CAATGAAATATCTTGACAATGTGGTTTTCCTAAAGACAGATATCATGACGGACCAGGCCATTGACAGAATTAGGGATGCTTTAAGGGGACTTGGCAGTTCAAGTGTTCAGGCAGTGCTCTCGGATGCAATGGTGAAGACAAGCGGAAATGGAAGCATAGACCACTCGGCATCTTACGTAATAGGTAACAGGGTGATGGAGGTTGCAAGTGTTTTTCTTTCCCCGGGAGGTTCCTGCGTCTTCAAGCATTTTCAGGGAGACATGACCCAGGATCTCTTCAGGAAATGGAAGGATTCTTACAGGTTTTCAAGAATTACAAACACAAGGGCATCCAGGCATGGCAGCAGGGAGATTTACATGATATTCAAGGGAAAGCTATAGGACCTTTTCAAGCTTGTAGCCGTTCTTTTCCAGCACATCCCTGGTGTCCTGCAGGAACTCCAGATCGATATAGGCGAAGTGCCTTTTTCCCTTGAGGTTTTCCCTGAGCAGTGAATCGGCAACATACTCGGATCGGAGCTTCTCCACCCTTCCTATGCCCTTTATCCTGTTCACTTCATTATTCCATTTTATTACAAAATCCTCAGCTGAAGTATCCTTAAGATCCATCTTCATGATCTTTTTCTTTCTCATGGAATGCCTGATCAGGGTGAAAGTTTTAACGTTCCTGGTATAAGCCCTGGAAAAATCATACTCATTAAGGTCCAGTGCCTCAACGGGAATATTGTTCTCCTTGGCATACTTGATTATCTCTATGTAACAGGGTGATGGTGTCATAATTTCACCATACACGGAAAGCCTCAGTCCATACACAATCTCGAAATCAGACAGATTCATCTCAAATGGATCATCAAGGAAAGCTTTCATTCCCTCAACCTCTTCGGGTGAAAGGCTGACGCTTAGCTGATCAGGAGTATGGACACGAAGTGCATCCCGCAGGCTGTTTCCATCACTGATCAAACCCTTGATCCCCACGAAAAGGTAAAAATATCTGCCGCTGTTCTTATCAAAGACCTGGTAAAGCATTATAGCATTGCACTCTTCTTGCTATGCAATAATCTTATTAAATCATCGGGGTCGTAAGCTTTCTTAAGTTCGCTTAACGTGACCAGCGGGCAGCCGCCAAGGTTGTCCTTGCTGGTTTCCTCCCTTGTTATTATGAGGGGCTGCTGCTCAAATATGTCGCTGACATTCTTTATTGCACTTGCCCTTTCCGGCCTTGAAAGAACGTTTTCAAAAAGCCCTACAAGCATGAGGGCTTTTATGGTTTCGAAAACAACGACATCAAATGGCGATCTGTTCATGGATTCATACATATAGCCTGTCCTCTTTATTATGTCCTCAAATTCACTGACAAATGGATCATCTGTTTTTACCTGATCAAAAGACCTGTTCATCTCAATGTTGAAAAGGTCAATTGCCTTCCTGAAATCGGTTCTCAATATCTCTTCCAGCTTAAGGAAAACATCTACAGTGGCAGCATTCCCAGACTCATAGAGTGAGATTGATCTCCTGGAAAGTCCCACTCTTTTGGACAGGTTTCCTATGGACATCCCTTTCTGCTCCCTGGTCCTGTGAAGTTCAGTTCCGTCTATGGAGATATAAAATCCTCCGGGGCCTGAATAAACGTAAAGCTGATCGCCGTTGACATAATTCACAAACGTGTCAACCGATACTATTGGGACTCCGTGCCTGTAATAGACAACATCATGCTCAAGTTCCCCGCTTCCGCATTTTTCGCCGATAACTATGGCTGCCGCACCTGTTATTTTGGCAAATTTCTGAATTTCCATAGCATTGGCTGACCGGAGCGTGTCTATGTTCTGAAGTATCTTCAAAATAAATTTCTGATCTCCTCTTCTGGCAATTATATCAAAGCTCACGAGCCCCTTCAAATCGGGTTCTGAGACTTTGAAACCTTCCTTCGCAAGGATATCGTAAAGCTTGTGAATAACCACTCTTCGATGATCGTCCACGATTAATATGTATGGAATATAGTATAAAATATTTTGCGTTGTCCTGTGAAAATGCAATGTATGATGAAAATGGATATACAGGAAAAATGAGGGGCCCATGTCAATCAATTCTCCATGAGGATTCCTTCAGCACTTATCCGGACCGTCTCCTGTCAAATGGCTGCATTGATCTGGTTCTTCAGTCATGTTTTCATCACTGCCGGCTGAATTCTTAAGTTTTCTGAAGAAAAACCATGTTCCCCAATAAATTATCAAAGCTTATGGTCGTGGTTTGCATATGGCCATATGGAAAATACGGAACCGGTGTTTGACCAGATAGCTGAATTTTATGACAGGACACGCAGGGCCCCGCTAAAAAATGAGATCGATGCAATTATCAGGCAGCTCGATGGATCAAAAACTGTTCTTGAGATAGGTGTTGGAACCGGCAGGATATCAAAGCCCATACAGGAGGCCGGGTTTGACGTCACAGGAATAGACATATCGGTGAGGATGCTTGAAAAGGCCAAAGAAAAGGGAATCGGGCATCTTGTGATTGGTGATGCAAGAAACCTCCCATTCCTGGACTCAAGTTTTGATGCTACGCTGATAGTGCATGTCTTCCACCTGATAGAGGACAACAGGAGGGTCATGCAGGAAGCTGGAAGGGTCACGAGAAAAATGGTAATGTCAATTGTCAGGGAACACGAATCTGCTGATGAATCCAGGAAGGAGTGGAGAAGGGAGGTCATCAGGATATTCTCCGAGACATGTGATCGGATGGGTTACGGCCTGAATACAAAGGGTCCTTCTGGTCACAGGCAGGAATCCGCCATATCGGAAGTTTTTAAACCTTCCAGGAAGATACTTATAGATCGGAATACGCGCACCGTCAACCCCGAAAACTTTGCTGAAAGGTTCAGGTATTCATCCAGGTACGTTTCGCTAACAAAACACATCCCGGAAAAAGAACTTGAGAAGATACTGGATTCGGTAAGGAAAGAGGTTTCATCCATGGGCATTAAGCCCTATGAGACAACAACGGCGGAATACCTGCTTGTCTGGAACCCGGGGGATCTTTACTGAACTGTGTTTCATACAACGTCATCAGCGAAGCAAACCACGATTGATCAGGGCAATCTAGATGTACTCTTCCTGCTGAAGATCACTTGACAACTTGCTTGGGCATATCCTTACCAGGCATTTCTCGCAGATCAGGTAGTCCGGGTTATCAGTCGGGGAACTCATGACTATCTGTTTTACTCCATCAATTTTCTCGACTTCGGCAAAGACCTTCGCCGGCACAGACTTGTGGAATATTGCCCTTATTATGGTCTCATCCCTGTAGGAGTTCCTCCCGTAAATCTCCTTCATATAACAACCGTACTTCCTGAAGATGTCCATGGATCCATTCAGGACCTTTGAAAAATAACCCTGTTTTGCATGTATCGTCACGACCTGGTCTCCCATGAGGGGGGCTATCCTGCATATGTCCGGTGCCGGGTCAATGAGCGACATTACCGCCTTAATCTCGTCCCTTTCCTCAATGAATTTTATTGTATCGTATACCGTTCTCCGGTTAACATCCAGGGCTTTGGCAAATTCACTGATGGGAATCTCCATGTCCCTGAGATAAAGGCATCCATGGTTTACAGAAATACCTCTGGAGTACATCCCTTCAACAATCTTCCTCTTAATTGGATAATTCTTGAAATATTCCTCCAGGATAAGCAGCATTCCATTAAACCTAATTGTTTAAACTATATAGCTTAAACGGTTGTGAAAGATGATCTTAAGCTTCAGGGATATAAAAGGCTGAAAGGTTTCATCCTTTCAGGAATTTTTCCAGGAACAGTTTCTGTCTTTCTGTGGGTTCATCCCTGAGAACTGCTTCATAGAGATCAGGAACAGGGCTCTCAAGTTTCATTTCCAGATCCATGAGTACTCCTTTCCTGAACAGATGAATTCTCACGCTGTCCCCTGATTTGAAATCGGTGAGTTTCTCGACCTTGAGCTTTTTAAAATCTTCCCTGATCGGTTTCAGGAACCTGTCAGAAAACCTGTACCCGTTAATGGCCACTATCTCATCTCCGGGGCTTATGCCGGCCCTGAATGCCGGTGATCCTTCTATGACGGTTTCAACGGTATTTCTGGATCCGTTTCTGAATACTGCTCCAAGGTAAGGTGAACCTTCAGGAAATTCTTCTGCGTTCCTGTAACCTTTCTTTATGCTTATTCCAATTTTATCCAGTTCTGCCTGGAAATCTATTGGCTCTGTTGATTTTATGAATCTTGCATAGAAGTCAGTGAAGTCTGTGCCAGTAACCTCTTTCAGCGCGAGAAGCAGGTCCTTTTCGGTATATCCCTTCCCATCTTTGTTGTATTTGTCATACAGGTGTTTGTAAAGATCGTCAAGACTCTTCTGCCCCTTTGTTGCTTCAATCATTCTTACATTAAGGAGAAATCCCAGCATATCACCTTTGGTGTAATAGGAGATATAGCTGTTGAAATTATTTGGGCCGGGCCTGTACAGTTTTATCCACGCATCAAATGATGATTCATATGCTGAAGTGATCAGTCTGCCGGGCTGCATCTCGTAAAATCTCACTGTTTCCATGAAATTCTTGAAGAAATCCTTCTGGGGAAGAAGCCCTGCCCTGAGAAGCATCATCCTGCCGTAGTAGTTGGTGAAGCCCTCTGCCATCCAGAGCAGAGAAGTGTAATTTTCTTCCTTGTAGTTGAATGGCCCCAGTTCAGCTGGCCTTATTCTTTTCACATTCCAGAGGTGGAAATATTCATGGGAAACTACGCTGAGGAACCTCTTGTAGTTCTCAAAGGGTGCAAATATGAACCTATCCACATCGATTGTGGTGGAGTTCAGATGTTCCAGGCCACCACCGCTGTCCTCGTCGGAGAGGTGGAATATAAACACATACCTCTTGTATGGCAGATGCCCGAATATTTTCAGGAAGGCCTCAACAATCTTCTGTATATCTGCCCTGATTTTTTCCTCATTCTCATTTCCATGCCCGTACAGAACTATTTCATGCTCCTTCCCTTCAACATTGAAGAAAAGGCTCCTGTGACTGCCTATCTCAATGGGTGAATCCACAAGTATGTCGAAATTGGTTGCCCTGTATCTGAAATCACCGACTTTCTCGAGTCCTGTTGAAACCTTCCAGTCACCCCACGGCTTTATTGTAAGCTCTGCAGTCTGGTCCTTGTAACCTTCAATATAGAGGAATATGTTGGTTCCATTAAGGTATCCGTGAGAAGAATCCAGATGGCTGGTATGGACGGATAGATCATGGGCAAATACCTCGTATGTGATCCTTATGTCCCTGAACTTCCCGTTTGCAACTTTCCATGTAGATTTATCCTTCTTTGAGAGTTCAATATTCTCTCCTGAAACCGCTGATGCCCTGATTTTCCTGACATGTCTCGCAAAATCAAGTATCTCGTATGAACCAGGAGTCCAGGCAGGCATTGTGACAAACATTGTCTCTTCCGAATAGTCCTCTATGCTCATTGTTACCCTGAAAAAATGCGTCTCAGGGGTTTCCATTTCAAGAAGATAAGAAAGTTTCATTATGTATCCTTGATCGGTGAGCATTATAACAAAATAAAACTTTTTGACATCTATTCTTCAAATTTAAAAAGGCGGAATTAAAATTCACAGGAAAATCTTTGGCTGAAAATGATCAATTAAGGGCAGTGAAAAGATCAGTCGTACGAACGATCCTGCCTGAAATTGTGGTAGTTTGCGTAATATTCCTCTGCCCTCTGCGATAGTGTGTTTTCCGAGGAAAGTGCGGCACCCATGTTTCCGTAATATTTCTTTATCTTTTCTTCAACTGGCAGGTATGTCTTCAATGCTTCAAGAACATCATTCTTTTCAATGAGGTCCCTCTCATCTCCCACAGCAATATCTCCTGAAGCCCGGACAAGGCCGCCGAGTTCACGAAGCCTCAGCGTGAGGGCATTTTCTTTCCTGTCAATCTCGCTTGCCCTGCGTTTCCCCTCCTCGACAATGAGATTCGCCGCTTCAATGGACATCTGGGGAATCTTCCCGTC
>JAJYYD010000081.1 GCA_021801305.1 Thermoplasmata archaeon | reverse complement strand
GACAGTGAGATACTGGACAGGATAAAATGATTACCTGGCAAAATCCCCTATGTTTACTATATGACCTTTAGATCAACCCTCTGTGCTTTCCTGTTGTATGCCGAAAAGCTGCTGGGAGTGAACGGGTAACCAACAATTATGTGGATCGGCCCCGTGTTGGAGAACATGTGCTTGTCGGCGTCCGAGGGCAGTGTAACGCCTGAAGGGTGCGAATGCACAGAACCCACCAGCGTGAAATCTATCGGCTTGTTGTACAGGTAGAACATGGTATGCCTGTCCCCCTGGATTGTACCGGGCATAAGCGCTATCTCATAGATTATATCACCTTCAGCCCTCAGCAGGGCCCCGAATTCCTTCGGCATGCTGTCCCTGGATGCCTCCATGATCATGCTGAGAGTCCTTCTCCTAATTGACCACATATTTTATGAGCTTCTCCCTGATTCTTTCATAGAATGACTGCCTTAGCGTGACAAACTGGGCCCTGTGTCCGGAAACGCTGATCTCAACAGTGTCCGAACTGTTTATTGGATATTCAACCTGTCCGTCCAGTATTACGGTGCACTGCTGGTCTTTTCCAACAAGCTTCACCTTGACTGTCTCTGCAGGGGAAGCGACAATAGGCCTCACCCTTGTGCCAAAGGGCGCGAGGTATGATATGACCATTGCATCCATTGATGGCAGTACAAGAGGCCCTCCAGCGCTGTATGAATATGACGTTGACCCTATTGGGGTTGCCACAATAACACCATCCGCATTTGTTCCATCCACAAAATTATCGGAAACGTAAATCTTGAATTTCCTGATCTTTGAGATCTTAGCTGTGTGGATCACCACCTCGTTTGTGCACTCCTCGACCTCCACGCCGTTGATCCTGACTGAAAGCTTCATGGTTTTCTCGATCCTGTAATCTCCCCGGATTATGCGGTAAATAGAGCTTTCCACATCACCTATCTCCACTTCGTTGAGGAAGCCGAGGCCACCCATATTGATTCCCAGTATGGGCCCCCTTGCGAGCTGGAGGGCACGGAGGGCAGTGCCATCGCCTCCAACAGCTATTATTATGTCCGCGTCCAGTTTTTCCAGTTCTCTCCCCCTGATATTCAGGTATTTTGAAGCTTCACTTTCGTAGATCTTTTCCCATTCCGGAGGAAGTATTTCCACTATTCTCCTCACCACATTTGAACACCTCTTGCAGTCTTTCCGGACCACGAACGCAATCTTCATCTGAGATCCTCCAGCAATTTCCTGTCGCATGCGGCATAGAATTTGTCCCGCAGGGTTACGTCAAGCCCCATATTCATAACCTTGTGGCCTGAATCAAGAACCTCTCCGCCTGCTTCCCTTATCATTGCGGTTCCTGCTGCTATGTCGATATTTCTTATCTTGCTCTCCGGGGACATGTAGGAAACCAGATCTGCAGAACCGGTTGCTACAAGAGCCATTTCAAGTGAAGCGCAGCCCAGTATCCTCCTTCTCCCTCCCATTTTAAGGATCTGTGCAGTGAATGGATCGGGATCACTCCCAATATTGATTATATGGCTTCCTGTCCTGGCAGGAAACCTTGGCTTGCCATTTTTCTTCACCCCTTTCCCCTTTTCCGAATAATAGATGTCACCATTGGAAAGGTTCATGATAAAACCTGTGTCCAGAGTCGTGAAATCCTGGCCCATTGTTGCGATGGAGATTGAGTAGAACGGTATTCCATTGAGGGCGTTGTATGTTCCGTCAAGCGGATCGGTCATTATGTATTCCCTGTAGCCTCTCTGGACTATTCCTGCCTCCTCTGACACTATATTGAAAGGAAGGTCCTGGTCCCTTACCCGGTTTATGATTATGTCTTCGCATATCTTGTCCGGGACTTTTGTCGCTGTGCCATCAGCCCCCATTCCCGTAACCTCAAATCTTGCCTCGCGGTCGAGCATCGAGTTAAGTGCTTCCATGGCTTCCCGCCCAATGGATTCAAAATTGTTGTAGTATGATGTCATGAATGTAAGGAAAAATGAAAAACGTATATAAGTATGACCCAGCGGCCGAAACCGATAAAATTTACCTGAAATTTTATGGTGGGAGTTCAGGATCCTGAACCCTGTATTGTAATCAGTCTGCTGCGGCAAGGCTTTCCAGCAGGACGTTAAGCCTTTGCGGGATTCTTTTCAGGGCGTATTCCAGTACGTCTATGGCCTTGAGTGAACCGTCAGTTTCAAATTTGAATATGTATATGGTGTCGTCTTCTTTTACATCCACGTTTTTTGTGTCGAGAAGCTCCTTGATCCACCTGCATGGAGTGTCGTCCGTGAAAATTATTTCCTTTGCTGTCTCCTTTACCACTGAATTAGGGCACTTTTCCTTGAACATTGCCCAGTTTTCGACCAGGTCCTTTTTAACTATGTATTCACGGTGGTATTTATATGATACAGCAGATGTGGCCTGCCACTTTGCATGATCTTTGGCCCTCCCGAGCACGGCTTCTGCACTTACAAGTATTGCCTGGTTTTTTCCAAGTTTAACTATTGGTATTTCCCTGTCGGCAGGCACAAGCTCCGGGTTTCCAACAGGTTGCATATCCCCTGACGATACTGAACCTGGACCGATCTTGTTTATTGAATAGGTCATTGTGCAGAGTGCACAGCCCTTTCCCTCACAAATGCACTGGTCCCTGAAATTCATTGAAAGATCAGATACCAGTGGTACCAGAGAAAGCCTGTGTGCAACTATTTCATCAAAAAGCGGAAGGGATGAATCGTAAACGTTTCCCTCAGCGTCCCTTATCTGCCCATGGTGAAACGTGACCTTGTCTATGGCGAGTTTCGGGATATCATTGATAAGTGTTCTTCTGAGAGCGTTGGCTATTGTCGGTGTTATTCCATCAATTGAAAACCTGATATACCTGTCCTTGACTTCAATTAACTTGAGGGACATTTGCCTAAACTCTCCTGCCTCTCTTTCCGCCTTTCTTCTTGGTTCCATCGTGGGCTATGGGAGTTACTTCCTCGATCCTGACAATCTTGAAGCCTGCCCTTGAAAGTGCCCTTATTGCTGACTGTGCACCTGGTCCGGGTATCTTTGACTTGTTCCCTCCAGGGGCTCTTACCTTGATTATGAGTTCGGAAATTTCTTTCTCCCTGAGTTTTTCAGCAATCAGGTCTGCTGCTTTCATTGCAGCATATGGACTGGATTCGTCCCTGTCATTCTTCACCACCATGCCGCCTGTTGCTTTTGCGAAGGTCTCAGCACCTGTTGTGTCTGTTACAAGTATTATTGTATTGTTCTGTGATGCGAATATATGAGCTATTCCTGTTTTATTCATTGCTTGTTCTCTCCCTTTGCCGCTTCGGGTTCTTCCTCAGCACTCTCCTGAGGCTGGGCCTGTGAACCGTTCAGGATTACCTGCCTTATGGGGTGGAGATCGTCGTTCAATGCAGATCTCTCGCTGTATCTTATGCTCTCTTCCTTTGATCCCTCAACCATTATTCCGGGAACGTTTACCCTTCGCCCGTCAAACTCCACATGGCCATGTGTTATAAGCTGCCTTGCCTGCTTTGGCGTCCTGGCTAGATTTTTCCTGAAAACAATCGTCTGGAGTCTTCTTTGAAGAATATCATCTATGGATAATGAAAGTATATCATCAAGTGATGCGTTCTGACCGAGAATGCTGTACCTGCTCAATCTTTTAATAAGTTCCTGAAACTGTTTCTGGGAAAACTGGTCCTCGGTCCTGAGCTTAGCCTGAAGCTTTCTAGCCTGACTCCTGAATGAATCAAGCATGGCCTGGCTCTTCCACAGCTCCCTCTTGTTCTTGAGACCGTATTTTACAACTATCTCCTTCTCTGAATCTATCCTTTCTTTTTCCCAAGGATGCCTTGGTGTTGCGTATTTCTTTTTCGGAAATTTTGGATCTCCCAATCAATTACCCCCTTACGTCCCCTCTTTCTTTCTGATGACACCAACGCTCAAACCTTTTCTTCCATTTGATCTTGTGCGCTGGCCCCTGACTGTTTTGCCTTTGTCGTGTCTCAATCCCTTGTATGATTTTATCTTCTTCATAAGATTTATATCATCCTGGATCATGATTTCCAGATCGTTTGACACGAGATTGTAATTCTTCCCTGAAACTGTCTCGTTCCTGTGATTCAATGTCCATGCCGGAAATCCAGCATATTCCTTTGATTCTATAAACTGCCTTATTTTTTCTATATCTTCTTCCTTCAATTCCCCTATTTTCTTTGTCTTAGGAAGTTCCAGCTTATTGAGGATTGCCGTTGAAAGCCTTACGCCTATTCCTTTAAGATCAGCCAGGGCAAGCACAAGCTGCCTTTCGCCGTTTATATCACGGCTGGCGATACGAACTATGTACTGGAAGTCCTCCCTCTTTACACTCTTTTTGGATTCCTTCTTCCCTTCTGTTTTCGGTGCTTCAGGTTCCTTTGTTTTCGGTTTAGCCATTTGATCATCCTTTTAATTTAATATTACACGACTGAAATTGCGTCAGGTGCGTAATGCACTGGTCAATAATCAATCTTTCTTCATCAACTGAAGTGTAGCCGGAATATTAAAGCCACAGTCTTAAAGGTTGCGATTTCACTGCTGATCATTGAAATTCAGGGAAATTGAGTATCACCTGAATAGGGTGAACAACCGGTGGTCGGAATCACCATCAAAAATTCCAAGCCTGATCATTGAATCGATCCAGCCATAAGAGTAATTTATTGCAGCAAATGCATTGATGAAATCACCCCTGCTGTAAAAGTATTTGGCATCGCTGAAATAGCTGGTGATCATTTCCATTGCATCCCTGCCCATAACTTCAGAGTATGAGTCCCTGGGTGCGACAATCTTTATCTTCTTAAGGGCTTCCTCTTCAATTTTTATGTATTTTTCAACCCTTTCCCGGAGTTCATTCATAATTAGTCTAAAAAATCATCTGTATTTAGTGTAGTCTGCTACAAGATCCATCAATTTTTTTTCGGTATCGTTATCTATGAGGCCCTCACTGTGCTTCTTTGAAATATAATCCTTGACCTCTTTTGTCCCCTGCTTTGACGCAATTGAGTAAACGCTTCCCTTAATGGCTCCCTTGACGCTTTCAGGGAGTGGATCCACTATCTTCCCGAGAAGGAAATTGAATTCATCTGTCTTTCTCATATCAAGCTTCTTGCTTCGTTTCTGTTTTACCGGGTCCTGTTGATTTTTCTTTCTGAAGTTTCTAACAAATTTTTTTCTTACAACCACAGTGTATCATAATAATATGTTATTTATAATTTCCCAAAGTATTCAGCATCCAGAATGAATTCAGTGCTTCAGTTCTTTATAATGGATATGTAGGCGGACATGTGCCAGAGGTTTGGTGCATATGATTTTACCCTGTGAAGATCCTCCACTGAACATTTAACCCCCAACCTACTGACTCTGCTTATAATTTTATCGCCGCATGTTTCAATTTCTTCGGTTGAAACAAGAAAATGCGCAATTATGCCGCCGTTTTCCTTCAGCCTCATTATGCCATGCGCAATGTATTCCAGGGATGAAAAATTACCCATGTAAATTATATCTGCCCTTATATCTGGGATGGTCTTTCTGCAGTCTCCCACATGAGTTTCTATCCTCTGTGAAAGACCGTTTGATATGGCACTTTTTCTCAAAAATTCCAGGGACAACGAGTTTATGTCCACGCAGTGGACCATTGCAGCCCCGGTGTGCATGGCAATCTGCAGTGAGAAGTAGCCGATGCCGGCAAACATATCCAGCACTGTCTCTTTCCCCCTGATCAGACTTAGGAAGTGATGCCTCTCGTTTACATTTCCTGGAGAGAACATGATTTTCTCAGGGTCGAAAATATATACCACACCGTTTTCCAGGTGCCGGACTTCGCCTCTTTTGCCTGCGATCAGGGAAATTGCTGGAGCCCTGTCCATGTTCTTTACCCCTCCTTCCATCCCGTATACTGATGAGCATCCTGTCACCTTCATGAATGCCTTACCTATCTTTTTCTTCTCCCTCAGGCTGCCGGAAAGCTTTAGAATGACCGAGTTCCCATA
>JAJYYD010000107.1 GCA_021801305.1 Thermoplasmata archaeon | reverse complement strand
CCCTATACCCCATCCCCGCTTCTGCAGGGAAAGAAAATCATATTGGTCGGTACCGATATTTCAGGAAAAATAGGAACCGGCTATAACATGAATCCAAGATTATTCCTCAGCGAGATCGTGAAACATATCCATAAGAAAGGCAATTTCTCTAAAACGGCAGACTATTCCCTCAGGTCCTCAATTGCGCTTGCCAGAAAGCGGCTTGAACCCCTCTTTGTAATGTCTGAAATACGCAGGAATTTTTCAGATTATACAATTGTGGATGAATCAATATCTGCATCGCAGATTCTCAGGGCAGTGGTTGGATACAGGCCGGAATCATATTTCACAGCCAAGACCGGCCAGCTGGGATGGGCTCTCCCTGCAGCAGCCGGCATTGCCACAACCGGAAAAAAAGTGTTATGCGTTGTAGGTGACGGTTCACTGATGTACACAATCCAGACTTTATGGACCATAAGAAAGTACAATCTGCCTGTCAGGATTATAATCCTGAACAATGGGGGCTACATGATACTGAGAAGCTTTTCAGGCAGTTATTACGGGGGCATGAAGGACAGGGATTTCCTGAGGCCGGAAATGGACCTTCCCAGACTGGTTGAAGCTTTTCACATACCCGTGGAAATTGCAGACCCGGATATGGGTAACCTTAAGTGGCTAAGGGAGGGAGATGAACCCAGGGCGATTATAGTGAACTCAAAGTACGACATACCAAAGATGTTCATATGAGAACTCAGATGTCCCGGATTCCCTCTTGGCTTTACTGGTCCTGGTCAGATATTATGAGGCCGTAGGCAACACGGTCAAAGTCACTTTCCTTCTCGTTGATGAAGAGATGGCGTGTCTGGGTGTATTCAAGGATTCCCTCAAGTCCAAGTTCACGTCCGGTGCCACTTTTCTTGAATCCTCCTCTTGGTGCAGCAGCAGAAAGCATATGGTACTCATTTATCCACACTGTCCCGGCTTCAATTCTGGATCCGATGTCAAATGCGGCTTTCATGTCCCTGGTCCATACCCCAGAAGCAAGCCCGTATTTACTGGAATTGGCAATCCTGACTGCTTCATCGGCACTTTTGAATTCTGAAACTGCAAGCACCGGACCGAATATTTCCTCCTTTGCCACGGTCATTGCATCAGTGACATTGTCCAGTATTGTAGGCGGGAAATAAAATCCGCCTTCAGGAACACTTTCACCTAGTTCCCTCTGGTAGAGTATCCTTGCACCCTGGCTTTCCCCTTCCCTTACCAGGCTGCCAATCTTTTTCAGCTGATCACCGGTTGTTATGGCACTTATCTCGGTCTCCATGTCCATTGGGTTTCCGGCCTTCATGTTTTTGAGATGTTCCGTCATCCTTCCAATAAGCTTCTCTCTTACAGATGAGTGGACAATCAGCCTGCTTCCTGATTCACATAACTGCCCGGAATTAAGAAATATCCCGAAAAGTATTCCTTTTGCCGCATGGTCCAGGTCAGCATCGGGCAGAACGATGTTGGGTGACTTGCCCCCCAGTTCCAGTGTGACCTTCTTAAGGCTCTCCGAGGCCATTGACATGACCTTTTTTCCAGTTGCAGTAGACCCGGTGAAGCTGACCATCGAAACCCTGTCGTCGGTGCAGATTGTGTTTCCCACTTCACTGCCTGTTCCAGCAACTATGTTGATAACCCCCGGAGGAAATCCCGTATCCCTGATATCTTTTGCAAGGTTTAATGCAGTCATAGGTGTGTGATGTGAGGGCTTTAGCACAATGGTATTCCCGGCAAGCACAGCCGGTGCAATTTTCCAGACTGCCATGAGAAATGGTACATTCCAGGGGGCTATAGCACCCACAACACCCATCGGGGCATTCTGCACAATTCCTCTTGTGTCAGGATATTCCGGATGGGTTATCTCCCTGGAAAACTTGAATTCATCTGTACCGGCAAAATATTCTATGTGTGATATGCCGAGTGGTATGTCCATGAGCATGCTCTGCCGGAGTGTTTTTCCTGTGTTTATCGATTCCATGAGGGCATATTCATTGCTCTTCTCCTGAACTAACCGGGCCAGTTTGGAAAGAAGTGCCTGCCTTTCCCTGACAGTAGTTTCAGCCCAGGACCTGTAATATGCTTCGTATGCAGAGTCTATTGCTTCCATTGTGGATTTTTTATCGGCAAGAATCACCTCACTTACCGGTTTTCCGTCAACCGGGCTGGTAATGGTAACTTTCCTGCCTTCATCAACAAATTCCCCGTTTACAAAATTCCTCATTAAATCTACCGACATTTGAATCACAGACCGATGGTTTAAGTAAAAGTGATGATTACTTATAGTTTCTGCAGGTTTGTCTATCTCTGCCTGCCAGAAATCAAACCCAGTGGTTGCCTTGAGCCATGATCTGCTTTATTGCATATAATCAAGTTATCAAGCATGATTATCAGGAACCAGAGACCTGTTTATCCAGTATCTTTTCCAGAACTGTCTGTGCATTTTTCCACAGGACCTGGTCTGAATGCTTTCCAAGAAGGCTGGCAAGATCTCTTATCTTATCTACGCTTTCAAAGCCTTTAGGCGTTGTTGATATTCCGAGAAAATCAGAACCCAGTGCAACATGATCCCATCCGAACCTGTCACCCACATATTCCATGTGCTTCACCATGTCTTCTATACCAGGATCAGCGCCGAGTGTGGGAGGTATTGCAGTTATTCCTATTATGCCGCCGGTTCCTGTAACTGCCTCTATGCACCTGTCGTCTATGTTCCTGATATGATCGAAGGCGCCCTTTGCATTTCCATGGGAAAATACAACGGGAGAACTTGATATTTCACATGTGTCAAGTATTGTATTCCTGCTGGAATGCCCCAGATCAACAACCATTCCATTGCTGTTGCACAGTTTTACCAGTTCTTTTCCTGCTCCGGTGAGACCGTAATCCTTCTCGGACATGCACGATGCTGCAAATTTTGTGTCGTAGTTCCATGTGAGTCCTATTGACCTGAACCCAAGCCTCTTGAGGAGAAATACGTCAAAAGGATCTGTCAGAACATCCGTACCTTCAAGAGCAATAAGCATTTTTAGGCCCTTGAGGGAAAGGTCAGAACCTTTACTTATAAGGGGAACGTTCTCTGATCTTGATACATAGTAATAGAACTTGACCTGCTCTATGAGGAGTTGCATCATTGGAGATGTTGACTGTGACAGCATCCGGTATTTTTCGGTAAGGATTTCTGCAAATTCATTCCATGTGTTTATATGCGGAAAAACAACCGAGAAAACGGTACAGGAGTCAAATTTTTTCAGTTCCTTTATGCTGGACTGTCCCGGTCCGTTGATAACATCACTTTTCATGGATGAAAAAGCCAGGTCCTGATGGAGGTCTATGAGATTCATGGCAGGAAACAAATATCGTAATCCATAAATAATGCTTTGTGCAAAGAAATGAAGTGGACCCTTGATCGAATAAATCAGGAACAGGTCTTTTTTGTCTTATAAAAAATAAAAATTAAAAAAATAAAGTTAATTTTGCCTTTGACACCATTTATTTTGGAACATCCGGCACGAAATAGACATCTGTCGGGCTGAACCTGAGATTTCTCCTGAATTTTGCCCTTATTGGCATTCCGATGTGAAGATCTTCCTCATCTGCCCCTATCAGACGTGCCATGAAAAGGGAATTGACACCTTCAAATTCAACCATAACAAGATGGAAAGGAGTCTCGGGAAGGAACTCTTCACTGCCAAAGTAACAGGTCGTGAATGCATGTATCTTTCCGTGATTGGGAAGCTCATGCCACTCGGTTTCAGAACCACACATCATGCAGTGTCCTCTTGGTGTGGCATAAACATACCCGCAATCCTTGTTCTTGCATTTGCTGCCCATTATTTTCTTCTTTCCCAGTGCCCTGAAAAATTCTGAATCCTGTGCATAGCTGTGGATATAATCGATCTCATAATGTGATTTCACTATGAGCGGGTCCACGTTGTATACTTCAGTACCCTTCTGGGTCTCTTCCATTTTAGCGTTTGGATTGAGCGTCATTTTACCGCCTCCATTATAGAAACTGTAACATATGTTCCGGTGCCCGCATGGCTGTGAATCAATCCACGTTTAGCGTTCTTAATCTGCAACGCCTCATCATGGAAGTGTTTCTTCACGGAATGCTGCAGCTGCCAGAACATGAAAACTGCCTGCATAATGCCAGTTGCCCCCACTGGATGGCCCGATGCGAGAAGACCGCCTGAAGGATTCACAGGTACTTTTCCGTGAAGACTGGATTTTCCTTCATCTATGAAGTTACCGCCTTCTCCATATTTACACAGGCCCAGATCTTCATAGGTCTGGATTTCGGACGAAGTGTAGGCATCGTGCAATTCAACCAGGTCAATCTCTTCCAGGGGATCAGTTATTCCGGCCCCCTCATATGCCTCTTTTGCCGCTGTTCTTCCTGCCCTGAATGAATGTATACCCGGATATTTCAGGTTCCTGTAGTCTGATTCCTTT
The DNA here is from genome assembly GCA_021801305.1 of Thermoplasmata archaeon. Lineage (GTDB taxonomy): Archaea > Thermoplasmatota > Thermoplasmata > Thermoplasmatales > Thermoplasmataceae > Oxyplasma. Next base: position 1,644 of record JAJYYD010000107.1, on the reverse strand, counting down.
TCATTTGCAAGAAGAGGAACTTTGCCGAATGGCCTGTCAGAAAGCCTCATTGTGTCCGTTCCTGTACCTATGGACGCAACTTTTACCGGGTGATCGGAAATCTCAAAGGCCTTCTCTTCGGAAGCCAGAATTGCAACTGCAGCCCCATCTGACATGGTACAGACATCCAGCCTGGTCAAAGGAGTGGCCACCATAGGTGAATTCCTGACATCCTCAACGGTTATTTTCATTGGGCTCTGTGAATAAGGGTTGTGCAGGGCATTACCATGGTTCTTTACAGAAACTTTTGCAAGTTGCTCAACAGTTGTGCCAAATTCATGCATATGCCTGTTGGCCATCATTGCGTAATAACCTGTGTAGAATCCCCCTACCGGATAGTCAAAGTTTGTATCGCTGGCAAGGGCAATGAACTCGTTTCCCTTCCAGGTATTAACATGAGACATGGTCTCGAAGCCATAGACTGCGCATACGTCCATCCTGCCCGATGCAACTTCCTCAAATCCTGTCTGGAATGCAAGACCGCCTGTTGCGCCTCCCCCTTCCACCCTTTTACTGGGTTTTGGAGTAAGTCCCAGATAGTCCTGAGCCATAATGCCAGACATCAGCTGTCTCTGGAAATGATCAGCAAAATAGGATGCAACTGATCCGTCTATGTCATGCAGTGTGAGGTTTGCATCATTCAGTGAATAGTCGAATGCTTTTTTCACACGCAGCCTAAAATCCATATCCGGGGTGGCCTTGGCGAACTTGGTCACTCCTCCGGAAACCATGTAGACATCTTTGCCCTTGTGTTTCATGTAAATCATACTATAATAGCCTGAAGAATTAATAAATTTCGCAGAACCGTGGGAATGAGTGTCATATACGAAATTTAATATCGAAAATAACGCTTAATGTCTGTGAAAGCGATAGTGTTGGGTTCAGGCTATATGGGCAAGAACATAGCCCTGAACATAAATGCTGATTCTGTAACCTATTATTCAAGGCACGAAGTGCCTGAACTTAAGGCAAGGAATATCAACTGGATTGAGGGGGATATACTGGACGCAGAAAAGGTGATGTCTGCAGTCAAGGATTTTGACACTATTTATTACGCTGCTGGAATCTGGAAAGGGGAAAGGGAAAAACTTTTTGATGCACACGTCAACGGAATGAAGAATGTTGTAGCAGCAGTTAAAAAATATGACACAAACCAGAGAATCATCAACCTTTCATTCATAAACGTACATTATGGAAAACTGGAACTTTACAGGATAAAGGGCATTGAAGAGGATAATGCTGCAACAATCAAGAATCACCTTAATGTCAGAATGTCACCCGTTTATGGTGAGGGGGACCCCTTTACACAAAAGCTTGTTGATCTTGCCTCCCAGAACCTTCCAAATCTTCCCGATGGCGGAAACCTAGCTCCTGTTCATATACTTGATGCCATAAAAGTCATTGAGGCTTCAGAAGGAACCATGGGCGCAATAGATCTCTGCAGTACAGAAAAACTCAGATTTGCAGACATGATAAATGTTGTAAGAAACATAATGGGAAAGGGAGAGAAAAGTGTTTCAGAGAGCGGCTTCTTTGTCAAAAGAGCGGTTTCTGCACTGGCTGAGAAAGGAGTTTTTGACGAGGAAGATATTGAAAGATACCTGA
>JAJYYD010000138.1 GCA_021801305.1 Thermoplasmata archaeon | reverse complement strand
GCATTTATATCTTTACAGTAACCTCCTGCATATCCCTTGTCCTTATAGCATTGAATACCCGGTATTGAGAGATCAACTAACATAATCCCTGCAGCTTAACTGTCATTTTATCTTATAGAATTGGCAGAATTGTGAATAACGAAGAAACATGGACCGATCATGGCCCTGATGTTCTGGCATCACGTACTGGAGAACCTGCAGGAGGGTCTGTATCTTCCATTCTTCCGGTTACCCAGATTTTTCCCCACTGTCCCAGATCATCCACTATGGGCTTCAGGGAATTCCCTTTTTCAGTGAGTGAATATCTGACCAGAAAGGGCTGGGTTGAAATTATCTCCCTTTTTACTATATCTTTACTTACCAGGTCCTTGAGCACCGACGAAAGGGTCCTTGAACTTATTCCGGTAGCATTGCGGAGAAGTTCATTGAATCCCATGTTTTTTTCTATGAGGTACCTTATTATTATAAAGTTCCACTCACCCCCAATTTCCCTTATGGCGGACACTATTGGGCACGTATTTACATTAACGGCTGCCTCAGATTTTGTCATGATTCCAGATCAATACAGGTAAGTAACATAAAGTATTTAAGTGTATTATTGATATCTGGTTTACAAGTTACATCCAAAGCTGGAAAGGTAATAATTTCTATTGTCTGTTCAAGCTTTGGCGTATGTAAAGAAAGTGATGTTAATGAGCGAAGACAGGTTGAAGACTGTTGATAAAATATTTACGGGAAACAGTACAATGGATGGTGCTGGTGTCAAACTGAACAGGATATTCGGAGGTCACCTGTCCGCAAAAATAACGGACCCGTTTCTCCTGCTGGACAACTTTGGTTCCGAAAACCCTGAGGAGTATCTTGCAGGATTCCCATGGCATCCGCACAGGGGCATTGAAACTGTAACTTACATGCTTCAGGGGAAAGCTTATCATGAAGACAGTGAAGGCAACAAGGGGGTGATATTCCCCAATGATCTTCAGTGGATGACGGCAGGGAGCGGAATATTCCATCAGGAAATGCCAGAGCCAATAAACACCGATGACCCTGAGGAAAAACTGCGTGTTGTTGGAAACCCGAAAGGTCTCAAGGGTTTCCAGTTATGGATAAATCTTCCGGCAGGAATGAAGATGACAGATCCGACATACAGGGGAATTGTACAGAAAGATACCCCAATTGTGGAAAACGGGGAGGGTGCCACAGTAAAAATAATTGCAGGCAATTACATGAAAACTGAAGGGCCGTTCAGGGGCGGATATGGGCTCAATCCTTCTTATATGGATGTGCTTATGGATCCGGAAGCTGAATTCAGTTATACTCCTGAACGAGGCTATACATCCATCATATACGGTGTCGAGGGCACAGCAGTAACTGGAGGCAGCCAGAAAGCACAGTTGCAGGAGGGAATGGCAGCAGTCATGTCAAGAGAAGGAGACAGGATTTCCATAATAACCGGAAGCAGCAAGTTCAGGTTTCTTCTCATAACAGGGAAACCACTAAATGAAGAGATTTACTGGTATGGGCCCATCGTCATGAACACTGAGGACCAGATAAGGGAAGCACTCTCGGATCTGCAGAATAACAGGTTTGTAAGGCAGAAGAATCCTGTGTTCCAATAATTTCCAGCAGGAATCAGAACAGGGTCCTGGTCATATCGAGATTCTGGTAGAACCATTCTTCCGTTTCAAGGTTGCACATCACATTTTTCCTGCCGCATTCCTCCATGAACTTCTTCGAGAATTTTCTCCACCAGTTGTCATATTCCACGCCCCTGACCCTGATCCCATTTCTCTCAAGCATTATGTCCGGAGTGGCATAGCTGTTATACCTGTCCATTATTATCCTCGTCCCGGTTGATGCGGCAAATTCTATGATGGATGAATTGTTCTCCTCTTTGTCATTGAATCCCCTGATAATAGGCCCATAGAAGATCCATCTCCTTATTTTCTCCTTATTTGCGGTCTCCACGATCTTCATCCTTGCAGCAGGGCCGGGAGTAAGTGGTTCAATCTTCCTGGAAAGTTCCCGGTCAAAGGTTGTTATGGTTGTTCCTACATCGGCAATATTCCTGTGTTCTGAAATAATGTCAAAATCCCTGAGAACAAGGGAGGATTTTGTCTGTATGGATACCCGGAAACCATGGGAAAGAAGAACTCCCAGGGTATCCCTTGCCAGCCTGTATTTTGTGTCTACCGGCTGGTATGCATCGGTTACTGTCGACATACCTACCAGGCCACGTCTTGATCTTTTAACGTCCCTGTTAAGAACTTCTATGAAATTTTTCTTAACATAAACAGTTTTACCCCATTCAGTATCGCCCGGCCTGACGGGTGTCATGTCCATGGCATAACAGTAGAGGCATCCATGTGTGCATCCGCTGTAAGGGTTGACTGCATACTTCAGTTCCTTCATTGATGATGGTGAGAGGGCAGTTTTTGCATCCATTTCTTTAATAGTATAGGGAAAAATACAGATCACCCGAAACTGTAAAGGTTGCTCTTCATTATGCCATAAGACGGAGACTTTTCAATCCATCTGTTCAGTCCCACCCTGAAATGAGGGGCAAGATACTGGAGGGCAGCCTGGAAATTGTCGAATTTTTCCGGCCTTGTCCTGAACATCTCCCTGAGATTCTCCCTGACGTACCATACCCCGATGGGAAGGTGGAAATTAGGGTATATCTCCCTCCAGAGCATTGCAGACCCTCCTCTCCCCATTTCAGTAAATTTCTCTGTCACTGCAAGCCTGCTTGCATAGTAACATCCCCCGATTTCAGGATAAGTTGTTCTCCCCCCATATCCTTCAGAATCTATCTCAACCTGGGCCATGTCCCCGAAGGCATTCCATGTGCTGCCTGGGAACCATGCCTCTCCCCATTCGAATCTCCAGTTGGTTGGACAGAGTATCGCCGTAAAGAGGTTTCCGTCAGTGGATCTCCTGAAAACCTGGAACTCATCGATCTGTGGCAGATCCTTGACCCTGGAAACAAGGTTGTCTGAAACATTTTTGTCAACTGCAGTTATGGACCACCTGGTTGGAACCAGTTTCCTGTTTGGCTTTTCGCCAACAACACCCATGCTCAGGACCTTTGAGATTGCAAGCACATCCACATTCTTCCTGTACATGTCAAGTATTGCTCCGTTTGCCTTCAGATCAGTGTCATAATATGCTTTTTCAGCAGCCATATTTGGCCGTCCCGGATCTATTTTCATCCTCTTGACAGGAGACCATGGTCCCATGGGAGTTGTGCTGTCATCAAGCTCAAAGCTGCCTGCATTAATAGGTTTCTGGAATTCAATATACGTCTCTGCAGGGGTCTCGCTGAGGGACATCACCTGAAGATCCTGGAGCGTCCTGTCCGGATCAGAAGCATTTCCTGCCCTGATGGTCATGCCTCCCCTTATGAGCGAAAGCCTCATTGAGAGGAAATTTTCCATCTTCATGTTAAGCCATTCACCGGGTTTTTCATAGGATGAAGTGTCTCCCCGGACCGGCGGTGCAGAAGGATACACCCTTACTGAAGGATACCCGTACCTTCCCACAAATATTGCAGGCGGGCTGTCTCCAACAAGTTCCGTACCCTTGAAGTCAGTTACAAGAGTCCTGGCCATCTTTCCAACCTCGATAGGGCAATAGGTCAATCCGCAGAGCATTTTAGTGCCCCTGCATCTTATGCACAGCGACGGCGGAATCTTGACAAGTCTGGACATTATGACATGAGTAATGAACAGTGAATAATTAAGGTGACTGTAGTCCGGAAAAATGAGTAAAAGAGTTCATGGTTGATCACATCAGGGAGTCTTGTGGTACCTGAACTGCACCATGGACTAAAGGCTTAAGTGTTTAGTTTTAATTCAAGAAATGATAGCAATTGGAGATCGATGAAAATTCCCTTTACGACCTGATGTCCGAGTTCCATACAATAGGAGACAGCGATTACGGAGGACTTGGTTCAAGAGAGGAGGCAACTCTTGTGGGCTATATATACGGCGTATTCACGCACAGCAGCAGAAGTGAGATAGAAATAGACAAGGAAGGGAGGAAGGTTTACAGGTTCGGCAGGTTCTATTACGTTGTCTGGTTCGATGATTTCTCCGAGGAAGAGGATGAAACTGCTGAAACGGAGGAAAAGGATAGCGATACCTATGAGGTAGAGCTGGAAAGCATTTACGATGACAACGACGACAACGATGAGGAGGACGAAGGGGATGAACCGGAAGATGATGATGAACTTGATGAAGACCCGCTTCTTCCCGTTGCCATAGACGGCCCTTTCACCATTGATGAAATAAGAAATCTGGTAAAAAAAGGGATAATTTAGCTGCAGGTTTCCTCAGATTTTATTCAAAACTCTTTTCCAGGCCAAGGGATTTTATCCTTGGGTTATTGATGACGTGAGGTTATTCCTGTCTTGTGTTACTCAGGCATCGGGCCTGCGGTATTCCAAAAATAAATAAATCCCTGAGACGTATAAGGATCAGTGGAAAAGGGAGAATTCAGGGAAATTCTTTTGCAGTCACTTGGTGGCATAAAGGGAGGCAAACCGGTGAGGTTGACCCTTGTCAGGCCAAGAAATGAGCTTCTTCTCAAGAAACTCAAGGAAATGCAGTATATAGACACCAGGTCGATTCCTTTCCAGAACGGCTACAGATTCATAGTCAGCTCATTTACACATGGCCAGTATTCAAGATTCAGGTCAGATTACTGGGAGGACATGGATTTCCTCTCAGTTCCATATGATGATTTTACTGGAATCATCAAGACAACAGAGAATCATGGGTTTTCTCTCCATGGCTTTTCTGCTGTTGGAAATGGAAGAATACAGGAAGATTTTCCCAGATCAGAAGATGGAACAGCACTGAAAAACCTCAATCATTACCTCTCTATGGGATATTACCCGTATCTCCTGAAGCTGAGGAAGGGAGGGGCATCAATCCAGATCAGGAAAGATTTCAACTTCTTTTTCAGAAGATCAGATGAGGATTGCATAAACCTCATTTACGACACTGCAAATGGAATACTTAGCAGGAGAGAAAAATTATTTGATGACCTGATCCGGCTGAAACTTTCCACGGATATGAGTGGAAGGCAGCTTGATTTCATCCCGTCATGTTCATACAAAAGATTGCAGGGAATTGACGACAGCACCATAACGGAGATAGTAAAATCAGTTTCCTGGGCATTTTCAGCATCAGGAGGAAAAACCGGGAGCATGATTCATTACTCAGTGGGAGAATCAGAGAAATCAGAGGGAAAAGTCCTGATTGACAGGGACAGCATTACCATTATCCCGCACTGGAATTCAAGAATAGAAAGTTTCCTGAGGATTCTTGAAGCGCTGAAAATTGGGGGTGCTGTAACATGGTGACACGAAAGGATATGAAGTCAAGGAGGGATGAGTATGCAAACGCACTCATCAGGCAGAGAATCATTTCCGCGGTATTTTTTAACCTGAAAAAAGAGGAGGAAGGAAGAGGAAGAATCCTTCTCAGCATAGGCGGGGACCGCAACAGTGCGTGGATATTCTACAGTTCCCAAAACCTTCGGGACAGACCTCTTTCATGCTTTATTTCTGTTACAGATTCCGCTGAGGCGCACATGGATTCACTGGAGGAGAAACTTGTGGAACTTGAAAGAAAATATTCCCAGGAGAATTCCGTCAAAGCTGTGATCGATATATCCGGCAGGGGATTTATGCCAGATCACGCAGGATGGAACGCATATTCCTATTCCCACGGCAACCAGACCCTGATAAACCTTAAACCGGAAATGGCAGATATGGAGATAAAAACGATAATGGAAAGGGTATCAGGGAACATGGAATGGAGCATATTCCCTTACCCATATTTTGCAGATGCAAATCCCATGATCAAGTTTCTTATGCTGAATGATAATTTCTTCCTTAACGGTAAATGGAAGATAGAGAATATACTACAGAGGGCAGTATCTCTCAGCAGCCTGTTCTCTGCAGATGCTGCCAGGGACCATGTGAGGCTTGACCTGTCTTCAGTACTGACGACAGCCATTAAGTCTGGCGCACTGGTGAGCCGCGGTGGCTTCATCACCATGCCGAAATCCGAAGCCTCTTTTACAAGGATATTTCTCAGTAAATATATGGATTATGAGGAAAGG
>JAJYYD010000051.1 GCA_021801305.1 Thermoplasmata archaeon | reverse complement strand
ATCCGTTTCAGACACTTCTCCAAATGCGCCTGACGCTTGTTCAAGCTTCCTCAGGTATTCTATCCTGAGGCTGGAAATCAGCTTTGCGAATGAAACCAGAGCTTCAGATATCCGTGGAAGCTCCTGCGAGTTGAAAATGAAATGAGCAAAATACCTGCCTTCCTCGATGAATGAGTAGTCCAGTACAACACTTGGAAATCCGGATACAGCAAGATTTAAGACATTCTCATAAACGGTGCTCAGTTCCGACATATCCCTTCTGACCTGCCAGAGGCCATCCTGGAATTTTGCTCCCACCCTGTTAAAGAAAAGCGATATATTTTTGTCTTTTTCGGATTTAGCTGGCAGGAAAAGGTTAAACGATACTTTTCCGTCCTGGAGGCTTATTCCTACCGGCGCCCTGAAGTTTGATCCCCACATGAAACCCGAGTCTGCTTCTGCTATTCCTGGTATTGAAACCAGAAGTTCATAATCAAGGAAAAGCGGCATATTCTTGAGTATATCGTCCGTAATGCTACCGTCAAACTTCATATATTATTACCCCCATTTTTAAAAATACATTTATAGTTTAATGCGTATGCAGCTGTTGCGAAATACGAAGTGTTAAATCCATTCAAATTACCAGACACGTACAATCCAGATTACCTCCCCAATACCCCTATGATTCCGAAAGAGAACATCATTACAACAAGATAAACAACTGAATAGCCTAGCAGAGGCCTTACCGAACCGGTAGAGAATTCCTTTACATTGAGTTGCAGGATATACAATACCAGTATTGCACCCATTACCGCTGCCACCCATAGGTATACGTCAAAGAAATACCTGGTCCCGGTAAGAAGGGGGAGTACTGAAATAACCAGAACTATACCGCCATTCAGGCTTATCACTTTTATGGCAGTCGATATCCCTTTTTTAGCTGGTAACATGGGAAGTTCGGTTTTCATGTAGTCATCATTGTGAATTAGTGAAAATACAAGGAAATGCAATGACATCCATGCAAAGACGAAAACAGCAATAAGAACTGGAAGTACACCTAAGACAACTGAGGGAGCCATCCATCCTGATAATGCAGCAAAGCTTCCGGCAATTCCCCCGATTACTATGTTCAATGATGTCTTCCTCTTCAGGACCATGGTATAAAGAAAGGTATAGCTGATAAATCCCAGCACAAGAAAGGCTGCAGAAACGTAATTCACCAATAGAAAAATAATTACTGTTCCTGCCGTGAAGGATGTTACTGCAAAATATTTCAGCCATGTGCTGCTTGCATTTATCAGGGGAATCCGGAATTCCGTCCTTGACATCTTTCCGTCGATGTCCCTATCGTAAATGTTGTTGAATACCACTGCAGCCATTGACAACAGATATCCTGACACTACCAGCGGTATCAGTTTTAACAGATGCAACAGGGATGATGGGTTTGCAAAGAAACCTGAAACAGTGACGATAAAAACAATGAATGTTACACTTGAATTTGAAATTTTTAAAAATTCATTTGCCTTCAATAGATTGCACCGATATCCTCTATTTATCACTCAGAATATTTAACGCTTGTTGCGGTCGATCAGAGTTTTCGTATAACTTTCATTTCATTTTTTCCGCAAAAATAGAGAAACCTGCTTGATTTTTTCATAAAATTGAAGTGGCGATAAAAGGCATTGGCATGCTGATCATCTGGTTTTCAGGCTGCCGGAATTCCTCCGGGCTTTATGGAACTCTTTCTGAAATAAGAATATATATTCATGCTTGAAAACGTAGAAGCCTCCCACTAGGGCCCTGTACCTCCACAGATCTTCCTGTACCCTCTTTCCTTTGGTAATATTGAAATTTTTTACTACTATTGATTTGAGGCCGTATCCTCTCTTCATGACTTCATTCATTGCATAAAATCCGAGAGGTATCCATTCTCCCCCAGCATATTTGTCACCTATGACAAGAACAAGATAGCGCCCCCCGTCCAATAACCTGGCGGTATTTTCCACGATGTCTCCAAACATCTGAAGAAAACTTTCTACCGATTCTGCGTCGGAGAGATCTTTCCTGTCCTTGCTGAACTTGATTATGTCCCAGTAAGGAGGGTGCATGATTATCATCTGCACTGAATTGATGCCTCTTCCCTTTATTTCCGGTATAACATCAGGATTTCCGCTGTCGCCCACAAGTATGTCTGCCCTGTTTCCACTCCTTGTTCCATCCCTGTCAATATTTGTTTTTGCAATTTCAGCTACACGGGGGGAAAGTTCAATTCCCACCCCATTCCTGCCAAGACGTTTGCATTCCATGAGCGTGGTTCCGCTTCCAAGGAAAGGATCAAGCACCCATTCATTTTTCTTTGTATACCTTCTTATGAACTGATTTGGAATTTGGGGAATAAAATTCCCCCAGTAACCGGCATTATGGCTTCCGGAATTATCTCTCTTGTCAAAGACCCAAAGGCTGTCTGTTAGAATATCGTCATACTCTTTCCACAAGTTGAGGTTTATGTCATTGATCTTGCTGGTTTTGACCTGCGTTATGCTCTTCCTGAGCCTTAACACATAATATTTTGACCTTTCAAGCGTAAGCGATTCCCTGATTTGTAATAACTGGGAGATCAGCGTTTTTTTTCTCAGGACTGGAGATTCATCCGGCTCCCCATTAAAAACAAGGTCTTCATCATTTACAGCAACTAGGTGATCAATTATCTCTGTTGATTTTTCCACTATGCTGTTCAGATGGCTTGCAGAAAGCATTTCCCCTATGGCATTTAGCAGATAGTTCTTATCAAGAAACTGTTTACTGTGAACGTTATTCAATTCACTGGAACCTGACACATTTTGCCTGGAACTCTTGTTAGGTTTTTTGGCCGGAATATCCTCCTGATTTTTCTCCACCTGATTTTGCAACCCCGTTTTGATTACCCTTCTAAGTCTTTTCTTACACATTATTATTTCGTATATTTATTACCCGAAATCTGGAAAAGGTTATAGTTGTAATTTGTATTCCCCAAACCTTGAAGATCGTTCAGATAGCTGGAATTTTAGTCGTGGTTCTTGTAATAGCCGGGTTCGCGGCTTACAGCTATTATGAAATTGAGAACAGCAACGGCCATGTTAACATTTCAATAACAAGTTCACCCTATAATGCACAATCCCTCAATGTCACCATAACAACAATTGATCTGAGAAGCTCCAACTATTCTTTGTGGACCAACTATTCAACCGGTGGAACACAGATCAATCTTATGGATTACGAGACCCCTCACAGTTATTCTTTTGGAAACATCTCACTTATAGAAGGAAACTACACAATGATAAGATTCAACATTACATCGGCCTCAGCGGTAATTAATGGAACAGTTTTGAAATTGAAACTGAATCGGGACTATGCGGCTACTGCAGGGGATTTTAACATATCTGCAAGGGTGATCACCCATTTTACCCTGGAATTTGAACTTGACGGAAATGTAAATATGACCTCACACACCTTTAATCCTGAAATTGATCTTGTGGACTGAATACCGAGAATTATGCAATAATTTCTTCATTGTTCATCATTCATCTCCTGTTCTTTCCTGTAAAGGGTCATGTAGGGTTTCAGGGACTGAAGTATCTTTGTTTTGGCTTTGTTAAGGTGCTCTTCCATGGTTGAATCCGAGAGCTTGTTTCTAACAGCCAGGTCCTGGATGGTAATTTTTTTTGGTATAGAATAATAGCCGGAATACAAGGCATCGGTGAAATATCTCATCTGTTTTGGCGTGATTCCCTCGAAAAGTGAGGAGATTGAAATTGTGTAGGTGTCCCTCAGTGAATCTGGAGAAAAAGACCTCTTCTTTATTATTTCCGTCTCTCCGATCTTAACAAAGTCCTGATACAGGGAGTTCAAGTACTCGTCCTTGAGTGTTATGACCTGCAGGGATTCCTTTCCGTTTTTATACTTGACTGGAGCCTGCCAGAGACAGTTGTTTGATTCTGCAATCCTGATCGTGGAGTTATGAATACTGCACATGCAGGTAAACATAACAGTAAGCCTTGTTTGACTCCTGGATTTGTACACCGCCTTTGTATGGAGTATAGCCTCGATTTCCGGTATAAAATTCACAACCCTGTCCAGATCTGACGCCTGGCCGTAAAATTCCAGGTAATCAAGGCTGGAATTGCACCATCGGTAAAAAGTCACATCCGGAAATTTTTCTGAAACAGCACAGAAAGGATAATCGTTTTTCAACGAGAATTCAATTTCATCCATGATAGCCAATCCAGACCGGTTATAAATATATACCATGCTTTAAGATATGTAATTGGTGATAAAACATGGCAAATGTAATTGTTGAACACAGATGGAGAGAACATAACAAGGACGAGGCTTTCAAGGTTGTAGGGAGCATTGTAGACATGGCAAAAAACAGCAAGCTACCGGCAGGATTTACCCTGAAATCCATAAATGTAATAGGCGAGGAGAACCGCGCCGTATGCAACTGGGAAGCTCCAAGTGTCAATGACATGAAAGATCTTCTCAAGAAGGTAAACCCCCCTACGAAGCATGAAGTCTTCGAAGCACAGAAAATATTCTGATGCTTTATTTTCACCCTATATAATAAGAGATTTTCCAAAAATTTTTTTTATTCAAACTTAAATAAACCAATTGCATCTTATTATTATGGAATACAGGATTCTTACGCCAAAAGAAGAAAAAGTCATAGTTGGAAAGGGAACAGAAAGGCCTTTCACAGGTGAATACGACGATTTCTATGAAAAGGGCACATATGTATGCAGGAGGTGTGGATTGCCACTATACAGGTCAGATTCAAAATTTGACGCAGGATGTGGCTGGCCAAGCTTTGACCAGGAGATTGAGGGATCAGTGAAGCGGTTGCCGGACAGGGACGGGATGAGGACTGAGATTCAGTGCAGCAGGTGTGGAGCTCACCTTGGGCATGTTTTTCAGGGAGAAAGGTTGACGGAAAAGAATGTAAGGCATTGTGTCAATTCAATATCCATGATATTTGTACCGGAAGGTGGTAAAATTGAGTGACAGGATTGAAACCGCTTATCTGGCAAGCGGATGTTTCTGGTGCACTGAGGCAGTATTCCAGGAGATAAAGGGTGTGGTAGAGATACAATCTGGATACTGTGGAGGCAAGATACCAGACCCTTCCTACGAAGAGGTTTGCACTGGAAGAACAGGACATGCCGAGACTGTAAGGATAAAGTTTGATACTTCGATCATTTCCTATGGGGACATACTGAAAGTTTTCTTCTCTACCCACGATCCCACTACCCTGAATCGGCAGGGAAATGATGTGGGCACCCAGTACAGGTCGGCAATTTTCTATATCAATGACAACCAGAGGGAAACTGCAGAAGATACAATAAGGGAAATGACTGAAAAAAGAGTTTACAGGAAGCCAATTGTTACAAAGGTTGAGGAATTTCATGATTTCTACCCTTCAGAAGAATACCACAACAATTATTACAAAAGAAACTCCGATGCACCTTACTGCCAGTATGTGATAAGCCCGAAGCTTGCCAAGTTAAAGAAGAACAAGGATCTTGAAATGAAGTTGATTCATTAGCATTCATAGAATACTGGAGGTGAAAAGTATGCCAGCATTCCTGTTCGCGTTCGTACATCCAGAAAGCCTTGATGCATAATTAGTTGGAATATTTCAAACACCCCCGTAGATCCAGCACCAGGGAGATGAATTATTGTGTTCGAAAAAAACTAAAACCTTATTGGTAACTTTTATAGAGAGTACATGCCTTAAAGTAATTATTAATCTATTCTATTTTTACTTTTTAAGGTTATCAGTATTTCCATCAATCTTCAAGATTTTGATCTGTGATTTTCTCCACAGTATCAAGAAAAGGAGTGTCAGCAATATTTCCCCTATTCCGAACGAATAAACATAAAGGTGTTGAACAAGAGTGGATGATCCCGTAATTGCGCTTCCAAGTAAAAGCATGGCCATGGTATACGCCAGGATGAAAAATGGAATTCTTTTCACCCACTTTTCTTCTGGAAACATGGTGAATCCCCTCCCTGTCATTCTAACCACTGCCATGATAACAAGAATTGTTTTAAAAACATTTCCTCATGTGCAATATAACAGATTGTTACCACAATATATGTAATGGAGATTGATTTCTTACATAACGGAATCTTTTGGGTGTTGCCTGGAACCGGGTATTGCCATAGCCCATCACCAGTGAAATTAGGGATATGCGGGTACCGG
>JAJYYD010000056.1 GCA_021801305.1 Thermoplasmata archaeon | reverse complement strand
CAGAGCCACGAACAATCTCATAATGACCTCAATTCCCCTGCTGGCAAAATATGATTTCGGATTTTCCCAGACTCTTGTGGGAATATTGAGTGCACTGGCATCTGCCAGCACTTTCCTGACCACGGCACTCATTAACACCAAGCTCAATTCTAAAAACAGAAGAATATCCTTTATTGCTTCCAATTTCCTGTACACATTTGTCCTTGTGGGATACTGGGTATCAAACCATGTCACCCTCTGGATGCTGACCGCAGCCGGAGGAGGCCTATTAGGTCTCATAATGCCAAACATAATCACATCGGCAAGCCTCTTCAAGGATTCGGTCCTGAGGGAAAGAGTCCTTGCCCTTTACACAGTTTTCCTGAGCCTTAGCCTCATAACCGGGCCGGCTATTGAATCGTACCTTCTACATTTCGTGAGCCTGAAGGAGGTATTCCTTGTGTTCGCCCTTTTCGGTGCACTTGCAACAGCCATGTCTCCTTTCATGCATTTTCCTGTTGAAAAACGTACCGGAGAAAAGACAGATGTGTTGAAAAACCCTGGTTTCAGGGTTGCCCTGTACAATATAATGGCATACAACATACCATTCGCAATACTGCTGGCATTTGCAGGAATATTTGAAAAGGACACGTTTCATATATCGCTCTCCCTGGTAACTCTTCTTTTCTCCCTTTTCTACCTTTCATCATTCCTTTCCAGAATCCTTCTTTCAATACGCCCCGCAAAAAATGTCCGTACATACATGATAAGCGCCATGGGGGTCTCTGTTGCCGGAATCATCATTATGGTTCTTTCAAATAATATAATTATATTCGTGGTAGCCCTCCTGATTCTGGGTATTCCACATGGTCTCACGTATCCACTTTCAGTTCTTACCATAAGCCGCGCATTCGGTCCACAGCACAGAAATACTGCAAACAGCTATTTCTTTTCAATAATGATGCTCGTGGGGATTCTTCTTCCGCTGGTTGGAGGAGTTCTTGTTGACACAATAGGATTCAGGCTAACCATGACAGCCATAACATTCATGATAGCAGGTCTCCTGGTTCTGACAATCATCACGTTCAGGAAATGGGATGTATGGAGCAAGGCAAATAAAGATCCTGAATGATGGATGATCGCCTGAACATGCATTGCATGCGGAAATATTGAGGAATTTGGGTTTTACTGAAACTTACCGGTTAACTATAAATCAGGAGGTTCATTATGTGTAATATGTATGTTGCGAAGATCAATTTTTCGGGGAAAATAAGCCAGAGGGCCCTAAACGATTACTGGCCGATTCTTGAATTAGTGGAAAGGAAGAAGAAGATTGCCGGAGTTATACTGGTGATCAATTCAGGAGGCGGGGATGCCACATCATCCCAGCTTCTGTTCAATAAAATAAGGAAGATAGATGCCAGGAAACCTGTTTATGCCTATATAAACGGTGTGGGAGCATCGGGAGCTTACTGGATGGCTTCCGCATGCAGGAAGATCTATTCACTTGAAACGTCCATAGTCGGTTCAATAGGGGTTATAAGCATGGTTCCGAACTTCAGGAGCCTCATGGATCGGATTGGCATAAGAATGGATGTGGACAAGATTGGAAGGTACAAGGACATGAACTCGCCGTTCAGCGAGCCTGACAAGGAATCATCGGAAAAGTATCATGAAATCCTTGCGGAGATATTCAAGGTCTTCAGGGACAGCGTGAAGGAGAGAAGAAAATTCACAGATGAGGAGATGGAAAAAATAGCCACCGGGGAGGTTTTTGCACCAAGAAAAGCCATGGAACTCAAGCTGATTGATGGAATAGGGGACAGTGAATCAGCACTTGAGGACATGTCCACCCTATACAAAACTGGCAAGAAAACAAGATCATTTGCACCAAGAAGGCCGCTGGTTTCAAGAATCATAGGGACCGAATCTTTTGTTTCCCTGCGTGATTCAATTCTTGAAGCAATTTTTTCAGATTACTGAAAATTTCAACTGTAGTTCATGCCCCTCTGTATACGGTAGAGGTCCCTGAAAAGTCCCTCCCTGTTCACCAGATCACTGAACTCGCCTGTCTGGACCATCTTTCCCAGCTCCATGACAACTATCCTGTCAACTATCTGTATCAGGGAAAACCTGTGCGTGATAAGTATCAGCGTCTTGTTGGCAAGGAACTTCTGGAGTGCCTGTATTATGAGATATTCAGATCTTGGATCTATCTGGGAAGTTGCCTCATCCATTATGAGGATTTCCGGGTCTCTTATGAATGCCCTTATTATTGAAACAGCCTGCCTCTGTCCTTCAGATAGGTTTCTCCCCATTTCCCCGACGTTTGATTCCAGGCCGTCCGGGAGTGAGTCAAATATTGTCCTGAGCCCGAATTTATCAACAATTTCGTTGATCTCTTCCTTTCCTGCATCTGATTTTGCGAATTTTATATTCTCATATACAGTTCCCCTGAACATGAAAGGTTCCTGAAGTACTGGTGCTATGAGTTGCCTGTAACTTTTGGTGGATATATCCGTAATGTCCTTTCCGTCAACAGTCACCGAACCGGACGTGGTTTTCTGGAACTTCAGTATGAGGTTCGATAGTGTGGTCTTGCCCGCACCCGTATGCCCGACAATTGCGACCTTCTCGCCTTTCTTAATGGAGAGATTCACGTCGTCCAGGGCTCTTGTGCTTCCAAATGTCACCGTTACATCCCTGAAATCTATTGAACTGCTGAATGTTCCAACCGGATTGGAGGTTTCGTAGTCGCTTTCCTTTTCGGAATCTATTATGCCGTATATCCTGGAGACTCCAACCATTGAAGACTGATAGGAGTTGTAGAGTTGTGACAGCTGAATAACAGGATCGAAAAACTCTTCCACATAAACAACAAATGCCACCAGTATTCCCACGGATACAAAGCCGCCCAGGAGCTGCAGTGAACCAACGTAAAGGACCAGTGCAATTCCTAGTGCCTCAATAACCCTGACAATCATTCCATAAAGGGACGAAAGCCTTGCTGCCTTCATGTTTGCATCAAAGTTGTTCACGTTCAATCCATCGAAATTTTCTCCGGTGCGATCCTCTACATTGAATGCCTTAATTGTCCTGATCGCACCTATGTTTTCTGCGAGATTTCCCGTTATTGCGGCAATAGTCCTTCTGGTCCTGAGGTAATTTTTCCTTACCCTCCCCTGTATTGCAATGGAAAATCCAGCAAGTATGGGTATTACTACAAGGCTGTACATTGTAAGGTTGAAATCCAGGTACATCATTATCCCGATTGAAACTATAACTGTGGTTATGCCTGAAACCACAGAGGGCAGCTGAAATGTCAGGAATTCACTGAGTGTCTCTGCATCATTTGTGATCCTGCTCATGAGGTAGCCTGTCTTGACCTTGCTGAAGAACTCTATGGGGACATATTGCAGTCTGTTGAATGACCTGTCTCTCAGGTTCTTAATGGTTGACTGGGCTAGTTTTGTGGATGTTATGGTTCTTATCCTGTTGGCAAAAAACTGTGCAACATAGAGTCCAAAGAATATTGCCGCAAAAAGGAAAACAAAATGAAGATTCTTAGCAGTTATGTTGTTTATGACTTCAGCCAGCGCCAGAGGATAAAGTGTCCCGGCTATTGCCGTGGAGATAACCGCCAGAACCATCAGGGTGGTCTCCTTTTTCATTTTCGCCATGTCTCTCACTAGACGGAAAAAGGACTTGCCGGTCTTTCCCGTATGCATGTATTCCTCTTCCACATCATCATAGGATTTTGGCATCAGGTACCCTCCATTGATTCAGAAAAAGTTGATCCCACGATATTCAGGACCTCACTTATGTCTGAAACCTCAACCAGAGTGCCTTTGTCTATCTTCCCGATCTTGTCAGAAAATTTCAGGGCAGATTCCCTGTGTGTCACTATGATTGTTACGATTCCGGGAAATTCACTCTTAATGTTCCTGAAAATTTCAAGCTCTGTTTCAGGGTCCACGCTTGATGTGGCATCATCCAGGATAAGTATTTCGGGCACATGGAGAACAGCTCTTGCAATTGCAACCCTCTGCCTCTGCCCACCCGAAAGTGTTATGCCTCTTTCACCAACGAGAGTTTCGTATCCATCAGGAAGCCCCTCTATGAAATCAGCTATCATGGCTATTGAAGCGGCTTTCTTTATGGATTCTATGGAGGCGCCCCTGTCACCGAAGGCAATATTATCCCTTATTGACCCGGACAGAAGGGATATTTCCTGTGGAACCACCCTCACGGAGGTCCTCAGAAGGCTCAGAGGTATGTTTCTTATGTTTGCCCCGCCAACAGTTATATCGCCTGAATCAGGATCATAGTACCTTGTGATAAGATTGACAAGCGACGTCTTTCCAGCTCCAGTGCTTCCGGTAAGGCCAAAGAATTCTCCCTGGTTTATCTGAAGATTCACATTCCTCAATATTTTCCTTCCCGATCTGGAGAAGTTGACATTACTGAACTCCAGGCTTCCTTTCGGGAATTTTCCGGTTGACTTTTCAATATGTTCCTCATCATCTGGACCTATTACCTCGTTTATCCTTCCAATGCCGGCCCTTGCATTTTCAGAAAATACAATGAGCCTTCCCAGGGAACTCACCGGAGCAGTTATGAGTGAGAATATGTTTATTGCGGCAACCAGTCCACCCACGCTGATTCCGGTAATTATATCGGTATATCCTCCAAAAATAAGAATTGCAGATGCCGCCGCACTTACTGTAAGGGGCATGAGGTTGTTGTAAGTCCCCCTGAGGTACGCAACATCCATGTATTCTGAATAATAGTCATTGGTGGTGTCTGTGAATTTTTCCTCCTCCTGCTGCTGGGCAGAAAATCCTCTTACTACTCTCTGGCCCACTATGTTCTCCTGGAGCTTTTCGCTCATCGATCCATAATAATTCCTTATGCTTCTCCAGTGTGTCCTCTGTTTCCTCTGGAAAACCATTCCAAGATAGATCAGAACAGGGACTGTGACAAGGAAAATCATTGCATAATAGAAGTTCAGGGTTATGAGGAGGTAAAAGGCTATGCCTATCATGAAAAGGGTGGGCAAAAGTTGGGAAAGTGTGGCCAGAATAAAGTTCCTGGTTGCCTGTATATCCATGGTGCATCGCGAGAGAAGATCTCCCGAGGTCTTGCTTTCAAAATAATGAAAATTCTTCCTGACAAGGTGGTTTACCACTGTATTCCTGAGATTGTAGGCGTACTTCTGGCTGATATACTGTGATCCATATCCAACAACAAAGTTGAGCACACCTGAGATTATTGAAACATATATGATCAGGAAGGCAAATCCAATCACTCCGGATATGTTCCTTAATTCTATTGAGGAAACAGCATCTCCTATGTATATTGGTATGAGAAGGCGGGCAAAGGTGGAAATGAAACCGGCTGCAATGACTACGCCAAGATACTTGGACTTTCCATGCAGGTAAGGACGGGAAAAGAGGAGGGGCTGAAACACATCAGCTATTTTCCCTAATTTTTTACCGATTCCATTAGCAGCCATCCCTCTTTAACCTCCAGATATTCATAAACAACGAGAATTCCTTATTATTATAAACGGATATTTAGTTTTTTTCTGGATTAATTTAGAATTGCCATCAACTGATAGTAAGTCGCATAAAGTTATATGGCGGTTAGGATTAATAGTACCATGCTTAAAGTTGGGGACAAAGCACCTGATTTCGAAGGATTGACAGATGAAAATAAGAAAGTGACACTGAAGGACCTTATTTCCGGGAACAACCTCGTTCTCTATTTCTATCCAAAGGATGAGACTCCTGGTTGCACTGCGGAAGCATGCAGCTTCAGGGATGAATGGGATGATCTGGTCAAGCTTGAAACAAAGGTTGTTGGAGTAAGTTCAGATTCAGTTGAATCCCATAAAAAATTTAAGGAAAATCGAAAACTTCCATTCACCCTTGTCAGTGATCCGGATAAGAAGATCAGGAAGCTGTACGATGCAACTGGAATGCTGCTCCCACCCAGAATAACATACGTGATTTCAAAGGAGGGAAAGATAGTTCACGCTTATAATTCACAGATGAATGCGAAAAATCATGTTAACGAGGCCAAAGAAGCCTTGAAGACCTTGCAGATTCCAAAATCCGAACAGTAAATTGTTTAATGAACCCTCAGGAGTTAAAGTCGTCAAAACAGTAATTAATCATTTCCCAATACCATGAACTGATATATCATGGAAAGTAAATATCAGGTTTTAAGGAAATTGAAGGTAAAAGACAAGGATTTTTCATACTATTCCCTGAAAGAGATCGACA
>JAJYYD010000114.1 GCA_021801305.1 Thermoplasmata archaeon | reverse complement strand
AGACCTTGCAGATTTCAAAATCAGGACAGTAAATTCTTTAATGAACCCCAATTGATCAAGCCGTCAAAACAGTAATTAATCATTTCCCAATACCATGAACTGATATATCATGGAAAGTAAATATCAGGTTTTAAGGAAATTGAAGGTAAAGGACAAGGATTTTTCATACTATTCCCTGAAAGAGATCGACAAGGACAAGAAAATATCAAAACTTCCAGTTTCAATAAGAGTTATACTGGAATCACTCATCAGAAATTTTGACGGCAAGACAGTCAGTGAGGAGGATATAGAGAATCTTATCAACTGGAATCCGAAAAAACCATCGGACAGCGAAATACCATTCACTGTATCAAGAGTTCTGATGCAGGATTTCACGGGCGTTCCAGCCGTTGTTGATCTTGCTGCAATGAGAAACAAGGTCAAGGAGATGAAAAAGGACCCCGAAGTCATAAACCCGCTTGTTCCGGTAGATCTGGTAATAGACCACTCGGTGCAGGTCGACTTCTTTGGAACTGAAGAATCATTCCAGGAAAACCAGGACAGGGAATTTGAGAGGAATTCTGAGAGATACAGGTTCCTGAAATGGGCCCAGAAAGCATTCAAAAACATGAGGATAGTTCCACCTTCCGTGGGTATTGTACACCAGGTAAACCTGGAATACCTCGGACAGGTGGTGATGACAAAACAGGAAGGCGGAAAGAATATAGCTTATCCGGACAGCCTTGTGGGAACTGATTCACATACAACCATGATCAACGGCCTTGGAATTGTTGGATGGGGTGTTGGTGGAATTGAGGCTGAAGCTGCAATGTTGGGCCAGCCAGTAACATTCAAGACACCGGAAGTAGTAGGAGTAAACCTCACTGGAAAGCTTAAACCGGGCGTTACCGCCACAGATCTTGTTCTTACACTCACCGAGTTGCTTCGTAAACATAATGTTGTGGGGAAATTTGTTGAATTCTTCGGAAACGGAATAGGTTCACTTGCTCTTCCTGACAGAGCGACCCTTTCTAACATGTGCCCAGAATACGGCGCAACAATGGCACTGTTCCCGGTCGACAGTGAAACCCTTAATTATCTCAGGATAACGGGAAGAAGCGAGGAACAAATAGAACTGGTTGAAAAGTACCTGAAGGAACAGGGACTGTTCGGCACAGAAACCGCATCAACATTCTCTGAGGTAATAGACCTTAATCTCAGCAATGTAAAGCCAAGTGTTTCGGGGCCAAAGCTTCCTCAGCAGAGAGTGGACCTTGAAAACATAGGAAACAGCTTCATGAAGTTCATGGAGGAATCCGGACAGCAGACAGAGACTGGAAACAGGCAGAAGCAGGTTCTGCTGAAGAGTGCTGAAATAAGCCTCCATGGCAAGAGCGAGACTCTGATGGATGGAGACGTGGTTATTGCGGCAATAACCAGCTGCACAAATACAAGCAATCCGAGAGTTATGGTTGGTGCAGGTCTCCTTGCAAAGAAGGCGGTTGAGCTGGGTCTGAAAGTCAATCCAAAAGTCAAGACAAGCCTTGCCCCCGGTTCAAGAGTAGTAACCGAATACCTTGACAAATCTGGACTTCAGGAATATCTTGACAAGCTTGGGTTTTACCTCGTTGGTTACGGCTGCACGACCTGCATAGGAAACAGCGGACCTCTTGATGATAATATTGAAAAAGCCATCATAGACAACAAACTCAATACCGCTGCAGTTTTGTCCGGAAACAGGAACTTCGAGGCAAGGATACACAGGAATGTAAGGGCAAATTACCTCATGTCGCCTCCACTGGTAGTGGCATTTGCACTGGCCGGAAAAATTACAACAGATCTGAGCAATGAACCTCTGGGTTTAACTGCGTCTGGAAAAAAGGTCTACCTGAAGGATGTCTGGCCTTCTGAAGATGAAATCTCTGAAGTCATAAACAGCAGCCTTGACAGGAACATGTTCGTAGAGAAGTATTCCAACCTGGATGTTTACAACAAGAAATGGGAAAGCCTGGAAGCTCCTAAAGGTGAAATCTACGACTGGGACCCAAAGAGCACTTACATAAGACGCGTTCCGTTCTTTGATACGTTCAATCCAAAACAGGTAATTGAGGTCA
Organism: Thermoplasmata archaeon; assembly: GCA_021801305.1. Taxonomy (GTDB): domain Archaea; phylum Thermoplasmatota; class Thermoplasmata; order Thermoplasmatales; family Thermoplasmataceae; genus Oxyplasma. The sequence goes on along the minus strand of JAJYYD010000114.1, from coordinate 4,220 downwards.
AGCAGATTAAGGATGCGCGCCCCCTTCTTGTCATGGGTGATTCAGTAACTACAGATCACATATCCCCTGCAGGTGCAATAGGAAAAGACAGCCCTGCCGGAAAATACCTGATCGCAAACGGAATTGAGCCTAAGGATTTCAATTCATACGGATCAAGAAGAGGAAATCATGAAGTTATGATGAGAGGCACGTTTGCCAACAACCGTATCAGGAACCTTATGGTTGAAAAAGAAGGAGGCTTTACAAAGCACTATCCGGAAGGGAAAGAGACCACGGTCTACGATGCGGCGGTTCAATACATGAAAGATAACGTCCCATTGGTTGTGTTTGCTGGCGTTGAATACGGTACTGGGAGTTCCAGGGACTGGGCAGCAAAAGGTCCACTGCTTCTCGGCATAAAGGCCGCTGTTGCAAAAAGCTATGAGAGAATCCACAGGAGCAATCTCATCGGAATGGGAGTATTGCCCCTGCAGTTTAATGAAGGCGATGCAAAGTCCCTGAACATGGATGAAACAAAACCGGTTACAATAAACATTGAAGGCTCTCTCAAGCCTATGTGTAAAGCCGAAATGGAATTCACTGACAGGTCAGGTAAAAAATCAAAAACGGCACTTACTGTAAGGCTGGACACTCCTGTTGAGGTTGAATACTTCCTGAGTGGTGGCATTCTGAATTTCGTTCTTAAGAGATTTGTATCTTAAGAGCACATATTTTGATCATGCAGTAAATAACGCAAGAAAAGGTTATATCCAACATGTCATATTCTCTGCAGAATGTACATATCTGCTCCGTCCGGGACAAAGCTACTGGCAAGTCACTTAATTCCGGAAGAGGAGTACTCCAAGCTAGAAAGTGCCGATTTCAACACTTACGGGGAAGAAAAGTCCCTGGAGGTCATCCAATTTATGAGAGACCTTGACTGGGTCTACATATCATTTGACGAAGGTGACCGTATATCACTCAGACCAACTGAGAAAGGTCTCCGTATTTTTGAAGATGGCCTTAAGGAAGAACTGGTAAAGGACCAGAAACCTCTCATAGATCTGATTCGTAAGTATATAACAAAAAAAGTTGCCGAGGAAGATTGCAGCCAGGAAACAGAGGACCTTGCTGATTATTACATGAAAAGCGGGAATTACACCCGGGCCATTGACTTTGGATCAAATGCCATAAAACTTGGCCTGAAATCCAAGGACGAAAGACTTCTTGCAAAAGGGCATTATTTATATGGTTCTATCAATCTGTATAAGCTGGAACTTGGATATGCGCAGAGTCATTTTGAGAAAGCCATACTTTTTTCTGACAGAGTTGACGACATAAAAACCAAGGCCAGAGCATTGCTTGGTCTCGGATCCGTTTATGGTTACAGGTACGACAATGAGAAATCCCTTGAGTATTTCGAAAAGGCAAATCTTCTCTTCATGGAAATAGATGACAAAAAGGGTCTAAATTTGGTTAAAATGAATGAAGCATATACCTACGCATCATTGGGTAAGCTGGAAGAATTCTTCCAGATGAATCAGGAGGCCATAGAATTCTTTGAGTCCATAGGCGATAAACATCACCTGGAATTCTGTTATCTCAACCAGAGTGCGGTTCTTCTCTCAATGGGAAAGCCAAACGAGGCAATAGACAGTGTTGTGGAAGCCCATGAACTGGCAAGGGAGATGGGAAATGAACGAATGATTCACCTTTCAGGTCTCAATATAGCAAAAATATACATAGATACAAAGAGGTTTGGTGATTCTTACGATTATATCACTGAAGCTTACGAATTCTTCAGGAAGAATTTTGATATGAACGGCGTGGCACAATGCCATGTTGTCATGTCCACATACTTCATAGCAACCAAAAACCGAAAATCGGCCGATGAGGAAATCAGAAAAATGGAAAAGAATTTCTCAGTTAAGGTTTTCAGGCCAATAATTGATGGTTATATCTCTGTGATAAGAACCATGAAGCTTTATGGTTATCCAGAAAAGGAAATACTATCAAAAATCGAGGAATTCCAGAACAAATGCAAGCAAAACAATAAAGAAGAATTGTTCAAAACAATATTGGAAGAAAGTGTTTAAAATATTAAAATGTTTAATCTACGCAGTAAGATCCGCCGCCAACCGACAGATATATTTTCCTCTTTGGGAGTTCAAGCAATTTTAGATCCAGTTTAAGCTTTCCATTCATTTTTTTTACCTCTGTCCCTCACCTTCAATGATATATTTAAATTAACATTGACAACCATTCTTTCTCATAGAAACAATCGTGTACAGGTTCACATACATAAATTTAATAAAAACTTCGCAAAATATTAATCTAATTACTTTGATGAAGCAATCTATGGGGGCTATATTCTGTCCGTAATGAATCAAGTTCCAGTACAGTGACAAATAGTCGTAAAAAGGATACTAAAGTTATTTAATATGGGCTGATGATCACTTAACATGCAAGAGGACGTTAAGCAATACCTCACTAAGCTGGAGAAGGATAATGTTGATTTTTTGCAACTTCAGTTCACAGATATAGTGGGTTTTGTCAAAACTTTGACAGTTCCAAAAAACAGGTTTGAGAGTGCACTTGAAGAGGGCGTTGTATTCGATGGGAGCTCCGTTGCAGGGTACGCCCAGATAGAAGAATCTGATATGAGGGCAGTTCCGGATCTTTCAAGTTATACTGTGCTTCCTGAGAAAGGCAAGAATTACAGGACTGCCAGGTTTATCTGCCAGATTCATACACCGGACGGCGAAAGATTCCCGGGAGACCCCAGGTATGTCCTTGAGAAGCAGCTCGAAAAACTCCATAAGAATGGGATGGACTTCTTTGTAGGCCCTGAATTCGAGTTTTTCATATTCAAGAGGGACAGCAATGGAAACCCGACGAATACACCAAGCGACTATGGTGGATATTTTGATAACACCCCACTTGACACCGCCAGTGAAATAAGGCAGGATATCCTGAAAACACTGTATGACCTGGGATACCATCCGGAGGCAGCCCATCATGAGGTTGCTTATGGTCAGCATGAAATCGATCTCAGATATGCACAGGCACTTGTTATGGCGGACAGGGTCGCAATGCTGAAAAATATCATCAAGAATGCAGCCCAGAACCATGGCCTTTATGCAACATTCATGCCAAAACCAGTTAATGGTGTAAACGGGTCTGGAATGCACGTCCACCAGAGCATAATGTCCCCAGGTGAAAAGGAGAACCTGTTCTACGAAAAGAAGGCAAAATACGGAATAAGCGAACTGGGTATGCATTACATGGCGGGAGTCCTGAAAAATATAAACCAGGGTTCTGCAATACTTGCTTCCTGGGTGAACTCATACAAGCGTCTCATTCCAGGATACGAGGCCCCGGTTTATATCTCATGGGCAAACAAGAACAGATCAGCACTCATAAGGGTGCCAGCAGGAGAGGGCATGAGAAAGAGGATGGAGCTCAGGTGCTCGGATTCGGCTGGAAACCCATACCTCCAGTTTGCGGTAATTCTTGGAATGGGACTTGAAGGCGTGACCCATAAGCTGGAGGCACCCGAACCAGTGGAAAAGGATATATTCCATATGACAGCACAGGAAAGAGAAGAATCCGGTATAATGTCGATGCCAGAGAGCCTGGGGGAGGCACTCCACCACTTCAGAAACAGCAAACTCATGAAAGAAATCCTTGGTGAGCATATATTCGAGAACTTCATCACTGTGAAACAGAAGGAATGGGATGCTTTCAGATCATATGTAACAAAATGGGAAATAGACAGGTATCTTCCCATTCTCTGATTTTTCAGTTTAAATTTCTAAACTTTTCTCTTCTTTTTTCAACTTTTCTGGAATAAAAGTATATATAAATTATTACCAGCCCTGAAGGGATCAGCACGATGCCAAATACAATAAGGAAGAGCATACTGAAAGTCAGATCTGAAAAAGTTGCAGAAACTGTCGCTTTTCCGCTTCCATGATTAAAAATTACCAGGGACCAGTTTCCTGATGAGTTGGATACAACTATGCCTGATACTGTGGAAGAGGTGTTAAGTGTCTTAAGGCCAAAGTCAACTCCTTCTGGCGAAAGCACATAGACAGAAATATTCTGGTCGCTGTTCAGGGTCACTGTATATTGCAATTCAGTGCCTGAGGAAACATTCTTCTGTGAAATAACGTAGGGTGATGCAGGTGAAACGGTCAAATCAAGTGTGGAGCTTGTATTTGAAAAGTAGAGTGCAATTC
>JAJYYD010000161.1 GCA_021801305.1 Thermoplasmata archaeon | reverse complement strand
TTAGGGCGGCCGGTTCGTGCCCGGTATAGGCCTGTGGAGAGTTGTTGTCCACACCCCCGGGACAGTATATGCATTTTCCATGTGGACACCGTTCCGGTGAGGTCATTGCGGCCACCACCGCAACTCCTGATACCGTTCTTGTTGTCTTGATCCTCAAAAGATTGTGGTATTCCTGATCTATATGATGGCCGGAGTTCAGTATTTCCACATCGCCCGGTATGTAATCGAGTCCTGCCTTCCTGGCAAGTTTTATTTTTTCGTTCTGCAACTCTTTCTTGTTTCCAATTGCACCGGAATTGATTTTTTGAACAATTTCTTCGTAAAAATCCATGTATGTACCAGAAATGGCAATCCCATTTAAAAGGTTTCAATTATTTCAGAGGAAAAAGTGATGAACGTTGATCTTATACTGGTTTGCAGTTACAATTATCTTGAAACGGATCCATCTTTTCCTGCAGAATTCTTTTTTGAGAACAATTAACCTGTTTTCAGATTTTAGAAGAGATGGAATTGGCTCAACAGATTGTGAATGTGGAAGAAGTTATATGATCCGAGTTTATTCATTTTAATGGAAACCATATTTGAGACAGTTGATTTAGCTGTGCCCTCCGGAACCAACATAATACTGGGTTATTCTCATTTCATAAAAACTGTGGAGGACCTCATGGAAATTGTAAACACAACTATCGGCAATTGCCGATATGGAATTGCCTTCTCCGAAGCATCCGGAGAGAGGCTGATCAGGTTTGAGGGAAATGACAAGGGACTTGTGGAAACTGCGATTGAAAACCTTAAAAAGATTGCATCGGGGCATACATTTATCATAATAATGAAAGATGCGTACCCAATAAGCATCCTGAACCAGATCAAGCTGTGCCAGGAAGTTGGTACAGTTTTTGCAGCAACTGCAAATCCCATTAAGGTCATACTGGCAAAATCCGAAAACGGCAATGGAATAATGGGGGTGATTGACGGTTTCTCTCCATTGGGAGTTGAAGCAGAAAAGGACAAAATAAATAGAAGGGAACTATTGCGGAAGATAGGCTATAAAAGCTGAGGACTCGTAGTGTAAGGGATATCACATAGGCCTCCGGAGCCTATAATCCGGGTTCAATTCCCGGCGAGTCCGTCCCTGATCGGTTTAACTGGGTTATCCACTGAATATTATTTTTTGCTGATCTGTTTTCCATATACGCTGACGATTTCCCTGTACCCCATCTTTTTATAGAAATTCAGTGCTATGATGTTCAGGGAAGGAAATTCAGCCGTGACAAGATCGATACCTCTCTTTCTGCATTCCTCATATAGGGAATCTACAAGCATCTGCCCAACCGAGCTTCTCCTGAACTCAGGCATAATGTAGATTTCCAGGATTCTTGCCTCCATGGGGGGGTTATAGAACACCCTCTTCCTGAATTCCGCCACTATTATTCCCGCTATTTTTCCCCTTGATTTGGCAACCTGGGCAAAATAGCACTCCCTATCAGCTGCAATTCCCTTCAGAAGTTTGATTGCATCTTCCCTGGATTCCTCGTTTACCTCAAACGTTGAATCAAACTCCTGGTTCAACTTTTTTAGTCTCATTACAAGTTCCAGCACTTTTTCAACATCTTTTTCCTCAAGTTTTCCCAGTTCCATCTTAACTTCCATTTAATCCATCTCCGGTAATTTCCTTATTATTTTCCCATCAACCAGCTTCCTGTATGCATTCCTGTTTTCTTCAATAATCTCCCTGGCTATATTGTAAAAACCCTCGGTTGAGTTGTTTCTCCTGGCGAGACCCTCCTCCACAGTAGCCCTTGCAACGGCCGATGCGACCTGCGGGTATAGTTCCCAGTTTTCCATGGTGGGAACAATCTTATCCGCAGTTGGATCCTTCACGAAATTGGCTATTTCATAAGAAGCTTTCACCATGATCTTGAAATTCACACCACGTGACCTGGCATCCAACACACCTCTGAAAACTCCGGGAAAAATCAGGCTGTTGTTTATCTGGTTTGGAAAATCTCCCCTACCAGTTGCAATGACCTTTGCACCTGCCTCCTTTGCAACATTGGGCCAGATTTCCGGCACAGGATTTGCAAGTGCGAATATTATGGGGTCACTGTTCATGGTTTTGATCCATTCCGGTTTTATTGTGTCCGGTCCAGGCCTTGCAGCCGATATTATGACGTCTGCTCCCTTGAATGCCCCATCCGATGGACCCTTCCTCCTTTCACCGTTGGTTGACATGGCCAGCTGGTATTTCCAGGGATTGTTGAGCATGAGGGTATCCATGTCCTCTCTTTCGGGATGCAGTATTCCCTTACTGTCTGCAATAATCAGATTTCCAGCCTTGAAACCGGCCGCCATCAGGAGGTGGGCTGCAGCAATGTTAGCCGCCCCTGAACCAAAAAGGACAATCCTGGCATCCTCGATCTTCTTTCCCACGACCCTGAGGGCATTGATCAGTCCCGCGAGAATAATGGAAGCCGTGCCAAGCTGGTCATCGTGCCAGGCTGGAATTGAAAGATCCTTCTGCAGTTGCTCAAGGATAAAGAAACATTTTGGTGATTCAATGTCTTCCAGGTTGTATCCCCCGAAAGAAGGCTCAAGAGCCCTGGCAACTGTTATGAATTCCTCCTTTGTCCTGGTCCTGATTGGAATCGGGACAGCATTGACTCCCCCAAGATAGTTGAAAATGAGCGCTTTTCCCTCCATCACAGCCATAGCCGCTTCCGGCCCTACGTTCCCAAGGCCAAGGACCCTTGTGCCATCTGTCAGGATAGCAACTGAATTCCATCTTCCGGTAAGTTCAAACGAACTCTCGGTATCTTTTGATATGTGAGTGGATACTGCGGCAATTCCTGGGGTGTACCAGTATGAGAAAGCACCAAGGTCATTTATGGGTACCTTTGGTAACATCATTGTCTTGCCCTTATAGAATTCGGAAAACTTCAAGGACATTCTGTTGAAGTGTTCCGTCCTTTCCTGATCAGTTTCCGGTACCATTTTTATCAGCTTAGTGTGTATCTCCTTGTATATATTAATCTGTTACGCCTGAAATATAAAGCAATGATCGAATTTTCTATGAAAATCTTTAAAGCATAATTTAATCATGAAACCATGGAGCTTACCAATGTTAAAATTGACTGGAATCCTATACTTGAAGATTACATAAGCCATCTTGAGGCTGTTTACCCTGACATCCCAATAAGGGAATCTTATTCATATATAATCGGGAATCTCAATGAAAACCACATCCCATCCAGGATAGTGCTTCAGGGGAACAATGTTGCAGCTTATGCCTACCTGCTGGAAAATCCGGATTTAGATGACAGGCTGTATGCATATGTGGGATTCATGTCTGAAACCTTCGCAAAGAAAGAGAGAATGGAAAATCTTGTGACATGGGCTGAAAATTCTGCCCGCAACAGGAAGAGAATTGTGATTGTGAATGATGTTTTTAATGGTGGGACTGAAACTGAAAACTTCCTTATTGAAAGAAAATATGAAAAAATAGAAAGGTACAGCATGAAATTGCAAATCGGGAAAGCAACAAACCTTGACGAGAAATTACCAGTTGAGTTCATGACCGGGGATTTATCGGACTTCAATCTGGAAGAATTCCTCAATGAAGAGTACGAAGCTTATATGGATACCCCTGACTTTCTCCTTTTCCATGGGCTTGACAGGGATAAGGGAAAGGAGTTCATACGCAAAATATTCAGCGGGATGTATGGGGAAATATTGAACCGCCCAAGCATGCTTATCCGCCACAAGAATCAGCTTGCCGGGGCCTGCATTGTTACAGACGGCTTCCCATCCTCGCAGAAGAAGACCCCGCTTGTTGCCGACATATTCGTGAAAAAGGACTACAGGGGAAATGGTCTTGCCACCGGTATGTTATCCAGATCTATAAAGGCCCTCAGGGAGATGAATTATGGGGAGCTGTCACTGTGGGCTACCGAGGGAAATCCGGCAATAAATATATATGAGGATCTGGGGTTCATGAAAAACCGCAGCCAGAAAGAGGTTTCCTTCATTAAAAAGTTATTCTAGACAAGATATGACCCAAGAATCATTAGAACAGGTATCACAAGATTATCGTCAAAAGGATACTGTGATACTGATTCAGCAAAGGCGCCTATCAACCCCATTGCTATGCCCGGATAACCCATGATCACAAACCCGAAGAGTGAGGAGCTCAGGAATATTGCGGTAAAACCCGCAATGGATTTCCTGCGGTTGTATGGGAGTTTTGGAGATTTTATGGAGCTTCCTGCAATGGTCGCCAGTGAATCACCGATTATGAGAACAAAGAATATCTCAGCAAGCATTGAAAAACTATGAACCAGCGCAAAAGCCAGAAGGACACCGGTAGCGAACCATATTGCCCCTATCCCCAGTTCTGTACCACCACGTTCAAAAAACCATATTGCCCTGGCAAGTGCGCTCTTCCTGTTTACACCAAGATAGTTGCCCAAAGCGAACAGAACAAGGGCTATGAAAGTTATCAGTATTTCAGCTGTATCTTTTCCGAATTGAAAGAAGATGAACAGCATGACGATTCCTCCGGCCATCTGAACAACGTCCCTGACTATCTCATTCTTCCTGCTTCCCCCCTTTGCATTTTCATTGTTCCTGTTTATCTGCCTAAGTCTTTCATTGAAAAAGAAACTGATGATTATGGAAATGGATATGGCAAAATCGAAACCGTCCCATGACCTCGTGAACCCCAGCCCGGAGAGGTTGATGAAAAATAGGGCCATTATTCCAGTAAATGCAAGATAAAACCATTTATCATATAGGAGGGATGAAGCTATCAGCCCGAATACAAAGAGTGGAATGTCAAGGGGACTGTGCCATAAATAAAGAGAAAATGCCAGGAATGGTGAACCTACTATTATAGCCGAGATATAAAACCTGCCCCATTTCCTTATGGAAAGAACGATTGCTCCTGCTGAAACCCCGACATAAAAAGCAAGTAATATGATCTGGTTCTGGTCCATCCCATCACCATGCATGGGATGTAAATTAAATCTCCATGGGCAGGTTTTGTATTCCCGTGACAGTAACTAAGTTTATGATCTAAAAAAGCATTTAAGTTCCATCCATGAGAATAATAGCGCTTGACCCGGACAACCTCAGACACATTAAGGGCTACACAGACAAAGATGTGGTCGTATACATCTCTTCATCGAAACCTGCAAGGGTTCTGTGCACTCTTGGGACTGATGCTGAAGGCATGAACCCAGCAGTGCAGGGAATACTGAACGATCCAGAAATCAAGCCAAGGTTGACACTTGTTGGCGTGGATAACGAGAAGTATTCAGGAGTAGAGACGGAATATATGAGGAAAAATAATGACAAGATCGATTTTCAGGTCAAGAGAAACGTGCTTGAGATGATAGATACCTCCATAAGATCTTTTCTTGACGGATACTGGAACAGCCCTGAAACCGTGAATTCTGATCTGACAGATACCATGTACAAGGCAAAGCACAGACTCAGGGCAACAATTTTTTATGATCTTGAGGAGGAGGTCTGGGAAAAAAGGAATGAGTCCATATTGAACAATATCCGTTCGGCGACACCTGGAAGAAATGACGTCCTTCTCTGTACCCTGGAAGAAAGATACTGGTTCAACGAGAAGTTGGCAGTTTTCTGATAAACCACTAGCAGAATCAGGATTTTCCATACATTAACATGGTGGATGCCTGCTTCACTGTTTTATCCTTGATTATTTTTTCCAGGTCTTTTTTTGTCAGCATTGGTGGAAGTTCTTCAGTATGCAGGGTTGCATATAAAGTCAGGATATAGTGATGCTTATTTTTCCCAGGCGGGCATGGGCCCCCATAACCAACTTTTCCAAAATCGTTTTTCCCCTGTGTGAACCCAAGTTCCGGTTTCTCGACCTTGTCCACATTTCTGGGCAGCTCCATGACAGTGTGTTTTATGTTATATGCAACCCAGTGGACAAAATTCCCCCTTGGTGCATCGGGATCCTCAAGAATCAGTATGTATGACTTTGTGGATGCTGGAGGATCTGACCATTTGATTGCAGGGGATGTATCGTTTCCTTCACATGTGAATTCTTTTGGCATGTAATCTCCATATTTCAATCCCTCAATCTGTATGTGGAAACTCATGAATGCAAATTGCTCAGAGACATATAAGATTTGACCTTCATGAATGATGCCCTTCTGGTTGCTGGCTTTTGTATGCCACTGCATGGAATTTTCATGCAGGATGCTTGATGAAAATAAATTTATATACCCTTATACTTATTTATTTACCTGTAAATATGCATACAATTATGCAGGTAAATGTTAAATGGGTGGATTTTAGTGAAGGAAGTTGTTGTTAAAGAAGATAGTGCAGTTTCACCCATAATTGGAACCATCCTGCTTGTAGCAATTACTGTTACTCTTGTGGCTTCACTTTACACCCTGCTTAACGGTTACGTGCCAACAAGCTCCTTTTCTACCCCGCAGGCTTCATTTGAAATCAGCAATAATACTGTTTCAGGGAGTCATGGAACATATGTAAACGGAACGTACGCACTGTATGTCCAGTCCATAAACACAAATATCCCGGCCAGTGGAGTAACGCTTGTGGTAACAAACAGTTTAGGCAATATAACCACAGTACCTGTGACTGGAAATGATTTGCAGGTGTTCGGAAAATTGACAACCCTTAAC
>JAJYYD010000097.1 GCA_021801305.1 Thermoplasmata archaeon | reverse complement strand
CTTTACATAAGGGAGAAAATAGACGCGGAGGATCTTATTGATTTCTTGCGTGGAAACACAGTATATGTTCCGGCCATAGTTGCAATAAACAAGATCGATCTTCCCCACAGCATGGACAAGATACTGAAATCAGTTGGAGAAATTGGAAAAATAGTGGAAGTTTCAGCTTCAAAAAGGACAGGAATGGACAGGCTCAAGAATGAGATCTACAATTCCCTTGAACTGGTCAGGATTTATCTTCGTGAAAAATCGGGAGAGATTGATTACGCAAGGCCGCTTGTGCTATCAAAAGGTGCAAGAGTGGAAGATGTTGGAAGAAAGATAAGCAGGGAAATGGTGCAGTCTTTCAGGTACGCCATAATATCAGGACCCAACAGGAAAATGAATGAGATAAGGGTGGGTCTCGAATATGAGGTAATGGACAGGGACGTTGTAACCCTCATAAGCAGGAATTGAGGTTGACAGGTATGATATGCAGAAAGGTTGTTTTTAAGGGAAAGGTGCAGGGTGTCAGCTTCAGGAGGCAGACCGCCCTCAAGGCTGAAGAACTGTCTGTTTCAGGATATGTTAAAAACAATGCTGACGGAACAGTGGAGGCCATATTCATGGGTTCAGAAAAGGATGTGAGGGACCTGGTAGATTTCTGCAGGACTTCCATTGTGAATGCAGAAGTGACATCATACGAAGAGAAAGATACGGTCTGGTATGGGGACCATGGATTCAGGATTCTTCACTGAAGCCATGAAACCGGTCCGTGAAATTTGACAAATTTAATTATATTAATGCGATGTTAGAAGGTCATGTCAAAGATAAACGTTCTTTATGGTTCCGGAACCGGTTATATGCTGACTCCCGGAATGAAGTCACTTCTTGATTCCAGCCTGGGGAAAATGGATCCCTCTGAAGCCTGGGATGGCAAGGTTGAGATTCCGGACCTGAAGGAGGATTCGGATCTGGGCATGATTCTCTCCTCGGTTCTTAAAAAGAACAACTTCACCCTTAATCCTGAAGCAAGGCTTGTTCACTCAGTGGGACAGTCCTCGCTGGAATTATGCAGCCTCAGGGATGGAATATTCCCTGATGTCGTGGATGCAGTGGTATTTCCTGAATACAGTGAAGTTCAGCCACTCCTGAAGCTGGCTCATGAAAAGAAAATTCGGATGACGGTTTACGGCGGTGGAACGTCGGTTACAGGAGGGCATGTTTTCAAACGAAGCGGTAAGGTTATCTCGCTTGATACAAAAAACCTGAAGGAATTCAGGCGTGGAAGCGGTTACGTTGTTCTTGGTGCCGGATTTAAGGGACAGGAAGCAGAGAATCTCCTCAATACGCATGGCCTTACCATTGGCAACTTCCCCGAATCCATGCAGTTTTCCACAATAGGTGGATGGATCGCGACCATGGCTTCCGGACAGGAATCTAACCAGTATGGAGACATAGAGAATATTCTTCTTTCCGCCAGGATTTCAAGATCGGACGGAGACATACTTCAGCCCATAGTTCCAAGGGAGAGCTCAGGACTTGATGCAAAGGCTCTGGCACTTGGCAGCGAGGGGAGGCGCGGCCTCATAACCGAGGCAGTCCTTAACACCTACAGGTCCCCTGCTAACCGATCCTTTTCGTCATACTTTTTCAGGACTTTCAGTGAAGGAATCGATGCCATAAGAAAAATCAGGAATATACCTTCAGTACTGAGACTTTCGGATGAGGCTGAAACAATGTTCTCATTGGACACAGCAGATGAGAGCACCATGAAGAAGGTTCTTAGGGGATACATAAGTGTAAGGGGTGCACAGAGAGGATCATTGCTTGTTGTAATGAACAATGATGCCAGTGCACTCCTGAATATTCCCGGCGCAATATACACGGGACCGCAGATTGGGAGGAAATGGTTCAGGGAGCGTTACATGAGGCCATATCTTGGCAACGAGATCTGGAAGATGGGAATAGTCCCGGATACCCTTGAAACTTCAGCATCATGGGACAATATTGAGACACTTCATTCAAGGGTCTCTGAAGCATTCAATGAAAAAATATCTGAAACCGGTTTGAAGGGCATCCTCCTTTCGCATATTTCACACGTGTACAATTCAGGAGCATCAATATATTTCACCTTCATGTTAAGGAGATGCAGTCCGGACGGTTTGAAGGATATTCGAAACACTCTTGTAAGGACCTTCATCCAGTGCGGAGGAAGCGTATCCCATCATCACGGTGTCGGTTCTTACCTTTCTGAATACATTGAGAATCCCGTGAGAAAGATAGAGAAGGAAATGCAGGATCCCCTGTTTTCAAGGGAATGAAAATGGAAAAAGAATTCTCGGCAGAAACCAGGAATAATGATCTGGATTCCCTTGGGAAAACTGTTTTTGACGCAGTTATAATAGGAGGCGGAATAACGGGGGCAGGATGTGCAAACATACTGTCACAGATAGGCCTGAAGACCATCCTGCTGGAAAAGGGGGACTTTGCATCCGGAACAAGTTCGGGTTCATCAAAGCTTATACATGGAGGATTGCGGTACCTGGATCAGGGCAAGCTTGGCCTGACAAGGAATCTGCTGAAAGAGAGGAATTATCTTCTTGGGCATACCGATCTTGTAACCCCGGTTGAATTCAGGATACTTACCGGACCGGGATCGTGGAAACCCTGGAAAATCAGGCTTGGACTGATCCTTTACAAAATACTGGGTGGAAAGAACAGATTTCCGGCATTTCACAAAAATCCTGGCATTTACGGTTCCGGAATAGATGGATATTTCACGTACATGGACGCAAAGGCAAATGATGCGGAACTGGTCATTTACAATATTGTATCTGCCCACAACAGCGGATCCGTTTGCCTCAACTATGCAAGCTCTGAATCTATTTCCTCAGTCAATGGCGAATACAGGATTGACGTAAGGGATGTGATAACAGGAAAGAGGCACACGGTGAATGGCAGGACCGTTATAAACGCAGCCGGCCCATGGGCTGCCGAAATAATGAAGATGGCGGGACTGAGTTTCAGTGAGAAATTCAGGTTGAGCAGGGGAATACACATAATATTCAGGAAGGATGATCTTAACACGGATTCGGCACTTGCCTTCAGGAGCCCAATAGATGGAAGGCAGATATTCATAATTCCATGGGAACATGTAACCGTCATTGGCACAACCGACACGTTTGTTGAAACCCCGGATAATTTCTCTGTGCCGGATAATGAGGTGGAATATCTGCTGAAAAGTGCGGAATATGTTGTGGGGAAACTCGACCGCCATAAAATCATCGGCACATATTCAGGAATAAGGCCGCTTTATGGTGAAGGAGAGACACCCGGGGAAATTTCCAGGGATTTCTCCATTGTTTCCAGAAATGGCTTCATTTCTGTACTGGGCGGCAAGATAACCGATTACAGGCGGGTTTCAAGGAGTGTTGCCATTGAAACTGCAAAGCATCTCGGTTTAAAGGTGCATGTAAAAGGACTTCCGGCGATCAATTACAGAAGGGAGGAACATGGAGACATTTACCGGCATATCTTAAAATATGAATGCCCTTTATATCCTGAAGACGTAATAAGAAGAAGAACCGGAAGCGAGTTGTTCGATCCGGACGGAAGAGATGAGGAAATGGCTGAGATTCAGAAACTTTTCAAGGATGCTTTGAAGGAAGGTGTGCCTGTTGACAAACGTCCTGATTCTTAACCCTGTCTCCGGCGGAGGATATGTCATGGAAAAATGGCCCGAGATCAAGAGATCGCTTCAGGGGCTTGATTATACAACTGTAATCACTGAGAGGCCAGGACATGCCGAAGAGATTGCAAGAGAAGCGGTTAACAACAATGCGGAATATGTGATCTGTGCAGGCGGAGACGGTACGCTTAACGAGGCTCTGCAGGGAATGGTCGGTACGGAAACTGCCCTTGTTCCCATTTCAGCCGGAACCGGTTCCGATTTCATCAGGAGCTCTCCCCTGGACACTGGTAGCATTACAGGGCTCATCAGGGATCATGCAAGGAGGAGGATTGACTGCGGCATTGTACGATACCAGGGAGGAGAACGCTACTTTCTGAATATACTTGAGATTGGATTTGGAGCTTCCGTCATGCAGAGAGTTAACGCAAGGAAGAATGCAAAGGGCGGTAACGTGTTCATAAAATCAGTGTTAAGGGAAATATGGGACCTGAAATACTATGAGATGGTGATTGGCCTCAGTCATGGGACGGAAGATATCAGGGCAACCGAGATCATAATAGCCAACGGAAAATACTTTGGAGGAGGCATGAAGGCTTCCCCGAATTCTGTTCTTGACGACGGGATGCTTGATGTCCACATAATAAAGGATATAGGAATGATCAGGATGCTCGCAGGCCTTTCCAGCCTCAGAAACGGTAAGTACGTTGGGAAGAAAACAGTCAGGAATATGATCCTGAAGAATATAAGTGTTGGAGGGGATCCGGCCCCAATAGAAGCGGACGGAGAAACCCTTGGAACCACTCCTGCAATGATCTCGGTCGTACCTGAATCATTATATGTTCTTTCGGACAGCTAACTGACTATTTCATAACTGTATCCAAGTTTCTTTATCCTGTCCAGAAGCTGTTCCAGGTGATCCTCACCCCTGATATTGACTGAAAATTTCACTGTCTGGAATCCTACCGGGGTGTTCCTGGAAAGATTGTCCACCTCTGCATGGAATATGTTCCCTCCAACTTCTGATATTGCGGATGAGATCCTGAAAAGCGTCCCGGGCCTGTCAGGAATCCTGAATTCAAGCCTTACAAGTTTTGACTCTATTTCCATTGACTTGTATATTATCTTGGAGAGCAGAAGAAGGTTTATGTTGCCACCCGACAGTACGCATACAACCTTTTTCCCCTTCACGTCAACCTTCCCTTCCATTATGGCTGCAAGGCTGGCGGCACCCGATGGCTCAACCAGGATCTTGTTCCTTTCAAGAAGCACATATATGGCATGGGCAATGATCTCATCCGGTACAGTAACGATGTCGTCAACATACTTCGAGACTATTGAGAGTGTTATTTCTCCGGGATATTTCACAGATATTCCATCCGCTATGCTGTTTCCGCTGGTATGTGGAACAACCCTCCCTTCCTTGACAGAGAGGCGCATTGAATCTGAAAGTTCAGATTCCACCCCCACTATTTTCACGGAGGGTTTCAGGAACTTTGACGCCATTGAAATTCCGGAAATGAGGCCTCCACCTCCTATTGGAACAACTATGGTATCCACATCAGGGAGTTCTTCCATGATCTCCAGGCCTATAGTTCCCTGCCCAGATATAACGCTATAATCATTGAAAGCTTCTATGAAGACTCTGTTTTCCAGTCTTGCCAGTTCATCAGCCTTCAACTTTGCATCGCTGTAGTCATTTCCAGACAGAACAACCTCTGCCCCATAATTTTCAACAGCATTGATCTTGGCTGGTACAGAGGCTTCAGGCATTACTATCTTGGCCTTTATTCCATTGAACTGGGCAGCATATGCAACTCCCTGTGCATGATTTCCGGAACTGGCAGTTATGACGCCCCGCATTTTCTCCTCAGGCGTTAACTTTGACATACGGTAAAGTGCTCCCCTGGCCTTAAAAGACCCTGTTTTCTGGAAATTTTCAAGCTTCAGGTACAGTTCGCACCCAAAAATCTTTCCAAGAGTTGTGGCTTTATAGAGAGGTGTCCTGTTTATTTTCCCTTTCAGGTATTCAGCCGCTTCCCTGAAATTCTCCAGTTTCAGTTCCGTCATTGTTTCATACCCTCCGGGTTTATGATCCTGTTTGTAGTGGTGTTAATTTTTTTCAGGATTTCTGAAGTATTTTGGAGAAAGAGTTTCATCTTTATCTCTTCCATCTCCCTGTATTCCAGGTCATCTATACTTTTCAGGTTTATTGCTACATTGTACAGCACACCCTTAATTGCACTTTCGGCAAAAATCCCGGCGCATGCTGAATCAGTTATGGCGCTTTTCAGGCCGTGCCTGGTCATAATTTCAGCCATTTCCATTAGGGTGTAAGATGCCCTGGCAATCTTCCATGGTACAATTATGGCTGTCCTGGATGCCTTGTCAATCTCCTTTTTTCTCAATCTGGCACCCTCCTCTGTGCTTTTATCCATACCCCACGCCTTCACTATGAGATTGAAAGCTTCCTCGTCCTTTCCCATTAGTTCCCTCAGTTCTTCCTTTGCTGAAACCGATCTTTTCTCTATGTTTTCCATTTCATCCCTGTAAGGGGCGTAAGTCTTTTTTCCTTTAGTAAGGGATGCAACCATTGATACCAGTGATGCAGCGGTTATTGCCACCAGGGCGCTGGCTGCACCTCCTCCAGGAGCTGGGGAAGGGCTTGACAAGCGTTCCATGAAGCTGTCCAGTGTCTCCATTTATTCACCCCAGACCTTTTTCTCCAGTATCTGTTCCGTCTTGAACTCGTTGAGCTGAAGGTAGAACCGGGATACTTCAATCATTGCATCCATTGGCACAAGTCCAATCACTTCAGATTCTGCAACAGTGATACCGTACCTTGATGCTTCTATCCTGACCATTTCGAATGCGCGGTATATGGGTGTTTTTCTGAAATTAGTGAGGTTCATGGATATCTGGACCTTTTTCTTGTCCTCAAGGAAAAACGCAAGTGCCTTTACAAATGTTAGACCCCCGTCCTTTGCCCTGAGTGCTTTTGCAATCTTCTTTCCAGCCGAAAGATCAGTGGAATTAAGATTGACGTTGTATGCGACCAGGAAA
>JAJYYD010000116.1 GCA_021801305.1 Thermoplasmata archaeon | reverse complement strand
CTTTTTACATTTCCTCTGGGTGGATGGATAAGTTCCCGGAGAACATCCTCACCAAGCCTAATGTAAAATTCTGACACTATGGTCAGGGATGTGGCAAAATCCTTGTTATAATCCTGAATGTGCTTAAAAGATACATAGAGTGATTTTTCTTCTGGATAAACTGCACTTAATTTGTTAATCCGGTCCATATAGCCGTACCTGAAGAATATCTGCTCCCAGATTCCCTTTATTTCGTCCGGGTTCTGATCAGCCATGGACATCATGCTGTGACCTATTGATAAGAAGATAAATTCTTTTCGTTACTACCGTATCGCAAAATTAGGAACATATACGACAGATTATTTGAACGCAAAGTAATCAAATAAAAATTAAATAGTTTCCTGGATATCCCTGTTGGTCGCCGTCGTAGCTCAGCATGGTAGAGCGCGTGCTTGGTAAGCACGAGGTCGCGGGATCGAATCCCGTCGGCGGCTCTCAAAAATAACATAATAGGTCTAATCCATCGGCAATAAATTATAAAGCCTGTTCCATGCACTTTGTCATATGCGAATTCTTGTAATGGGTGGAACGGGCTTTATTGGAAGAGTTCTGGTTAAATACCTGCTTGAAGGTGGTCACGAGGTTATCATAGGTTCGTCCGGGAAAACAGATGTTAAATTTGAGGGTAAAATAAATTACATTCAGTTTGACAGGTTCAGTCCATTATCTGTAAGAGAGAAATTAACAGGGGTTGATCACTTTGACATAGTCTACGACCAGCTTGCATTCAGAGTCCGTGATGTAAAGGATATCATAGGCATTTTAGATGGAAAAACAGAACGTTACATACTTACTTCAAGTGCAGCAGTATACTCTGATATTTACGGTATATTGGAAGAGGAAATGTTTGACCCTTATAATTTCAATATTGATGAAAAACAGAGCGAAAGAAGCTATGCTGATGGTAAGCGAAACGTCGAAGCCTATCTTTACCAGAATGCTGAATTTATAGTTGCCTCTGCCAGATTTCCCAGCATTTTAGGCAATGGTGACAGCACACTTAGATTTCAGGATCATCTTAGAAGAATACAGGAAGGTAAACAGTTCTGGGTTCCTCAAAAGTCAGGCAAGAGAAACTATACATGGGTTGATGATGCGGGTCGGTTTCTCGCATGGATTGGAACCAGTAAGAAGAAAGGGCCATACAATGGTGCCTCAGATCAGAGTTTTGACATCAGTAGCTTTCTCGGATTGATGGGAAGTTCCATGGGGAAAAAAGTTTCATTTGGGTCTGGTTCAGTTTCTGACAAGTCCAGGTATTATCGGGATGAGGATTTTATACTGTCGACCAGGAAAGCTTACAGTGAGGGTTTCACTTTCACGGACACAGAAAAATGGATGGATATTGAGGTGGAGAAGTATATTAATAACCCGGAATTGAAAGCAAATTCACAGGGATACGCAGATTCACTTTTCCCATGAATTCAAACTGTGCCTGAAAAATATGGAAAGAAAGACTCATGGATTTCCCTGTTTGCTGCCGGGTCAGGGAACATGGTTGAAAACGTGTTTGGGATTTGGAAATGTTAGGAGACAGCATGTCCCTGCCTTGGGGACATTCCACTGATCTTCTTGCTATTTACCTGGAGTGTCTTGAAGGCACTTTCCACGTCACTGACAAACAGATCAACCATGTCGGCAGTGAAGTTCTCCCTCACAACCACCCTCATTATTGTGGTCTCCTCGGCATTTTTAGGTAGTGAATATGCTGGCACAATCCATCCTCTTTCCCTGAGCCGGTAAGAAAGATCGAACAGGTCAAAGCTCTCATTCCCATGCATTTTAAAAGTGACAACAGGAATGTGCCTGGCATCATTCAGGATATCAAAATATGCCAGTTTTTCAATTTTACCTGCAAGATAGTGGGCGTTTCCCATCATTTTTTCCACTATGGATCTGTATCCATCCATGCCAAGGCGCATTATATTGTAATATTGCGCAACAATCATGGAACTCCCCTCTGAAAAGTTGAGTGTATACGTCGGCATCTCGTCCCCCAGGTAGTTCACATAAAACTTCAGGTCCTCAGGAAGCATTTTTTCATTCCTGAATATCAGCCACCCGAGTCCCGGATACACAAGCCCATATTTGTGGCCTGATGTGTTTATGGATTTAACCTGTTCAAGCCTGAAATCCCACGGAAAATCCGGTTCATGAAATGGGGTTATGAAACCTGCACTTGCTGCATCCACATGTATTGGTATGTCGAGTCCTTCTTCTTTTTTCAGTTCAAGGAGCATGTCGTTTATCTCTCCAACTGGATCGAATTCACCTGTGAAAGTTGTTCCCAGAACAACTCCAACAGCTATTGTA
Source organism: Thermoplasmata archaeon (assembly GCA_021801305.1). Lineage (GTDB taxonomy): Archaea > Thermoplasmatota > Thermoplasmata > Thermoplasmatales > Thermoplasmataceae > Oxyplasma. The sequence goes on along the minus strand of JAJYYD010000116.1, from coordinate 4,388 downwards.
TTCTCATCAACATTTTTTCTGACATCATCAGCAGTTATTGTGTAGCGGTCTTTCGCTATAGGGACAACTCTTGGTTCAACGTCAAAGTATCTGGCAAATTTGTCCCACGAAACATGGGTATCTCCCCCAAATACTATATTTGGCCTGTCAAGGGATTTTCCCTCTTTCTTTCTCTTTTCCTTCCAGTTCCACTTGTGTGCCAGAAGGCCAAGCATTATTGCCTCCGAGGACCCAATAGTTGAAGTGCCCACAAAATCCTCATTTTCCGGAACATTGTAGAGGTTAGCCATAATATTCACGATTCTTTCCTCAATGACCTCAACCTGTGGATACTCGAAATGATCAATGAAATTCTTGTGCAGATTTTCCATTATCAGTTTATCTGCCTCCGGTTCCATCCAGGTGGTAACAAATGTTGCGAGGTTCAAACCTGGATTTCCATCAAGGTTCAGTTCATCGTGTATGAGCTGGTATGCTGATCTTGGTTCCATCATGCTGGAAGGAAACCTGTATTTGGGAACATCGTTGTCCAGAAACCTGTTTGTATTGCCTGCGAATTTTCTCCTGCTTTCTGCCAGATTACCAATCTTAATCTTTTTGGAAACCATAAAAATCACTCATTTTTCTTCATTTTATTATACAAACCATTTTATTTAACATTTATCTAATTCTTTGGGTTTTGTTCGCCTGTAGAAAGCAAAACAGCATGTGGTAACTAAATTTCTTATGCGGTACAGAACTTCAGCAAAGATGGTATTTTTATATTGATTTCTGATCCTTGTACACTATCCAAGGGCATAACTATGGCTAAAAACATTGTGAAAATATCATTCCAGACCAATAACAGTAATCAAAACAACGAAGTTGCCGAAGCAATTTCAAATCTTGCAGGAAATGAAATTGGAAAGAAAATGAATGTTCATTGGAAAATTAGCCATGTAACCCTCGGAGAGCATGTTTTCTACCGGACTGAATACACTGTTGAAGGCACCAGAAAAATTTCCAGGGAAACTGAAAAGGAGATAAGATCAGTTTTCGATTCATATGCTAAAATTAATCTCGACAACCTCTCCATGAAGTATAATGCAGCAATGGAATCTGCGGGTTTCAAGGTTGTGAAAGTTGAAGAGGTAAAGGAAGAATATAACCTGTGGCAGGACAAACTCTTCAGTTTGATGGGGCGGCAGGGCAACAACTGATCCGTCCCAACAGGCAGCCTATGTCATTTTATTCTTATAAACCCATGAATTCAGAAGTTGTATAGTGGAATGGAAATTGGGGCAAGATCAGTACCATTCTCAAGTCCCTGCACTATTTTTACCGGCCTCTTCATGCTCTTAAACTCTTCATCAACTGCCGATCTCAAAGGATCAAAGAGGAGTTTTCCCGCCTTTGATATGCCTCCACCGATTATTAGAACTTCCGGATCCAGTATATTTATTATATTTACAATTCCAACTGCAAGGTAATATATTGTCTCTTCAACAATGAGCTGAGCAAACATGTCACCCTCTTCCATATACTTGAAAACCTTTTCAGCATCTATTTTGTCGGGAGTGATTTTAGAAAACAGGGCCGAATCTCTCACTGCACTGATGTTCTCTGATACTCTCCTTGCAATTCCCTTCCCACCGGCAATTGCCTCCAGGCAGCCTTTTCTTCCACAGCCACAGTTGGGGCCGTTGGACATTATCACCATATGGCCAAACTCCCCTGCCATTCCATGGGCCCCTCTGTAAAGTTTTCCATTGAGGAAGGCACCCCCTCCAATTCCAGTACTGAGGGTGAAATATACAAAATTATCCACTCCTTTGCCAGAACCAAAAATTCTCTCTGCTATTGTGGCGGCGGTGGCGTCATTCTCCAGTACAGTCTTGACTCCAAAATGTTTCTCGACCTCTTCCACGACCTTGAAGTTATCCAGACCGAGTATGTTGGGCGACGAAACTACAATGCCATTATCACGGTCCACCAGCCCGGCGAAATCTATTCCTATGCTGTCAATATCATCAATTTCAGCAATTTCCATTGCCTTTGTTCCCATGCTGTAGAACTCTTCCAGGAGCCTTTTTTTCCCTAGATGTTTTACTGTGGGTTTCCTTACATTGGACAGTATTTCACCCTGATCATTTCCTACAACTGCTGAAATTTTTGTACCGCCGACGTCAAAGCCCAGAATATGCTTTGTCATGATATGTGATTTTCTGGAATCTTATAAACTCTTATTCAGGTTTTCAGGAAGTTATGCCTGTTTCAGTTTAAGAAAAAATGAAAAAAGTAATGTTAAGATCATAAGTCAGTAACAGGTACCACAATAAGCGTCAGCCCCTCACGTCCCATAACCTGAACCATCTTTCCACTTCCAATTTTTGAACCGTCAATAGACCTGGCCTTCCACTGAACCCCCTCTATCGAAATCCAGCCTACCGGGTCAATGTCGATTCTTACCACTCCTTTTTTATCAATAATAGCCTCGCTACCAGTTGTTTTCTTGGCCTTTATGGAGAGTGCTATTTTCCTGAGGTAAAGGGCGGCAGCTATTGCCAGTATAACCACAATTATTGCGCTGACAACGCTTCCGGAAGTCACAGGGGAAGGCGAATAACCGGGATTGGAAGAATATTGTGGCGAACCCAGGAGAAATGTCCCAACCACTGCAATAATGACGCCTGCAATGAGTGCAAATCCATGGCCAATTTTCATCTCCAGGAAGATCAGCACCACCCCGACAAGTATGAAGACTATACCTATTATGGAAGCCTCAATGGCTTCGGCACCTACGAGGCCCATGGCAATCAGTATAACTCCGACAACACTTAGAAGCACACTGCCATGGTAAAAATCCACCAGAATCGCTATGGCTCCAAGTATTATCAGGACACCTATCACAAACTGGTTGCTGAGGAAAGAGATAAAACTGTCATAAAACGAGGGTGTCACGTTATTGACAGGAAAGCTCTGGAGCCCCTGGCTTTTTATGAAAGTTGTGAGATTCAGTGAATACCCATTTGCAACCCCATTTGAGACCGCCTGGCTCTCTGTGTAAGAGGTATCGTTTATCACCATGGAGAGGGCAGCTGAAACGTTCCTGTTATGGTCAAAAGCCATGGATTCCATGAGGGCCTCCATCTGCATTTCCGCTGATGCCTGCTGGCTTGCTGATCCTCCTTCAACGGATGGAAGGGCCGCGCCTATGTAGGATCCGGATCCCATGCCGATGTAGTCCGTAGCCATTGCCACGTAAGTTCCCGCTGAAGCACCCATTTCACCAGCCGGGATATACGCATAAACAGGAATTCCGGCTGTTTCCGTGTTGTTTATTGCATTGACTATCTGGAGCATGTTCTGCAGAATACCCCCAGGTGTGTCCATCTCAATAATTACTGCTTTGGTATTTGCAGGGGTAAGGCCGGAAAGCGCAGAGGTTATCATGCTTGCGGAACCCTGGTTTATCTGCTGGTCAAGATGTATGACAACAACTGAAGGGGGCGTAGTTGCTGATACAGGAGTGGCAATACTGCCTACAAGTACAAATATAACTGCAACGATAAGAACCAGAGATACTATTCTTAATCTGTCCAACGACTAAATATGGAATTAGGCTTATTATATTTTGTCAGGTCAAACAGTTATGAAGAATATATATTATTCACAGGATATTCAACTATACAGATTTACCGGAAAATTTGCTTTAATATAACTTCCAGAAATGTTACGTTCGGTTCTCTTGGAGAAAACAAACTCTAAACCCAAATGGCAAAAGCATGGGTCAAATCCCTCCAGAGTCATGGCAAAAATTCAATTTTATAAAATATGATATAAACCGGAAAACTGATTTTTAATATATCATAGTAATTATCCCTCATGGAAAGAAGTCTCGCAGGGGACCTTCAAAGTCTACCTGATGGAAGCAGCGTTGTTATTAACGGATGGGCACAGGAGATAAGGTCTCTGAAAAATCTTGTTTTCGTTGTGGTAAGAGACAGCACAGGACAGATCCAGGCCACTTTTAAGCGCGATAACTTTCCAGACATGGATACTCTTTCAAATCTTTCAAGGGAATCAGTCATAAGCGTAACAGGCAAATTGAACCTGAAGTCAAAAAGCAAAACAGGAATGGAGATTGAAGCAACCGGCATAAGCATTCTCAATGTCTCAGAATCGCCCCTTCCCCTGGGGATAATTGATCCAGTGGAGGCTGACTTTGAGACGAGACTCAACAACAGATTCCTGGACCTCAGGAAACCCGTCAAGGCAAGTATTTTCAGGATTAAGAGTTCAATGCTCTGGGGAATACGTGATTACCTTCACAGGGAGAATTTTGTGGAGGTCCAGACACCAAAGATCGTTGCAGCCGCTACAGAGGGTGGAGCAGATCTGTTTCCCGT
>JAJYYD010000124.1 GCA_021801305.1 Thermoplasmata archaeon | reverse complement strand
ACGTAAAAAGCTGGATGGGGTAGTCATCAGCCCTCTTATTCACAACAGCAAAATCAAGTATTTTCAGCCTTAGCTGCGCCCATCTGTAAAAACGGTCTATATTGGACCAGACCTTCTTGACATTTTTAAAATTTGCCGAGTAATATTCAAATGAAGTCTTTGCCGTAAGCCAGTGACCGCCCGATTCATTGAAAAAGAATGCATATGTGTCTGCACCTGATTCCCTGAGCATTCCGTAGGTGAGGAGGCTCTCCTTGCCTCCTGAAGAGAGGACAGCCACACTGTTTCCCGGTTTAAAGGTTACCCGCGACTCCTTATTTTTCCTTGAAGGTGCAATGATCTCTGTTGATCCCCTTGCATTTTCTTCCGTGATATCCGCTTCCTCAGGCAGGTACTCCTTTTTCACAAACTCAAAACGCCTTCTGCAGAGCTTGTTAACGAAAACTTCAGTGTTATTTATCCTGACGTATTTCCTTATTATTTCCAGATCGTTCTCCGAAACAGGAAATTCAAGAACAAGTGAACCTGAAAAATACGTGAAATTAATTGCAGCCATTGTAAGCAGCATGCCTGCAAGGTTTTCGTCTGCATCAACATGGTCTGAATAGGTGAAGATGAGTTCAAAGCTTTCTTCTGTGCTTCCTGATAAAAATGATACAGTTCCCCTTATGGATTTCCCCCGGTATTCCAGAGGTTTAACCCTTATGGAGTCAAAGCATCTCACTTTTTCAGTGTATTTCAACAGATCACTTACACTGAAAGAGATTCAATTTCCCTTGCGACGGAATCCAGTGGTTCCAGAGGGTTGAATACAGGTATGCCGAATTTTCCCTGAAGGCAGCTTATTGATTCCTTTATTTCGGAATTATCCATGTTTTCGCTGTTTATGGATATTGCAATAACCTTCCTGTTTGAGAGGTTTTCAAGTATATTTATATATTTTTCAAGCGGCGGTATTGGGAACTCCTCGAACCCGTCGAAAGCTTTTCTCTTGGGGGCATGCTGCAGGATTATGGCGTCAGGCCTGCAGGCACCTATTATTTCAAAGCTTCCGGGATATGCTGGATGCAGTACTGAACCCTGTCCCTCCAGGAACATGTAGTCAGGCTTTTCGTTAACCCATGCCTCGTGAGTAACCCATTCAAGGTTTCCAGGTATGAAATCGTTTATCATTGAATCAACCACTACGGTGTAAGGGAATCCCTGCATCCATGATGTCTGCCCTGTCCCGATCATGACCGACTTTTTCCCGGCCTGGTTCATGGCCTGGTTAAGGAATACTGAAGTTGTCCTTTTGCCTATGGCACTGTCTGTACCGAGAACTGCAATCTTAGTCGCCTTCACTTCCCTGATTGAACCTGTGAAAGGCATCTTCATGTCCCTGAACATCTTCCTGACGTCAATTATCTGTGTTCCTTTGCTTTTTGAGAGTGCCGAGAATTCCGGATCGTCACTTATGAACTCATGAAGTCCGCTGACAACGGTCATCCCTTCGTTTATTGCTGCCCTGATATATTTCCTGTATTCTTCTGGTATGTAACCCCCGTCTGTTGCAATACCTACAATGAAGACATTTGATCCGAGGGCCTTACCCTCCTCAACTGTTCCAACTATTGGTATTCCTTTGGGTTTCCCGGACAATATCTTTCCGGCATCATTTCCGGCGTATCTTGAATCAATTACAGAAGTGATATTGTACCTCTTGCTGTATCTCACAAGCCCGTTTGCGGTTTTTCCGTATGTTGAACCGAACACGTTTTCTGCAAGCACTACTGCGTTATCCATGATCTGTTCCTCCCTGTAAGTACCACTACAACCTCTCCCCTGTAGCCGAGTCTTCTCATGACCTTGTCTGCTGCAGCCATTGCCGAGGCTGATGCCGGAAGAACTGAAAGTTTCTCCGTCCGCTCGATCATTCTTGAATAATTAACCATTTCAGAATCGGAAACATACGTTGCGATGCCGTTGCTCCTGTAGATTGAGTCGAGAGCCTTCTGCCCATCGTATGAACGGAATGATACCAGTGGTTCAGAAACGGATGTTTCAGTGATCTGTAATGGATCCAGGTCCACAACTTTCCTCCTTTTCTTTTTCCATGAAGCCACTATAGGGTTCCCGTTTGAAGTACTTGATGCGATAAGCCTGGGAACCCTGCTGATCTCTCCACTGTGGTACAGTTTCTCAAAACCGGAAAATATGCCGGCAAGAGTTGTTCCGTTTCCCACGGGGACCGAGAGGAACTCAGGGCTGTGCCCGAGCTGGGATGCGATCTCATAGGCAATGTTCTCATAACCCATGATATCCAGTTCAGAGTTCTTTGATCCGGGACTTGAATCGTACCAGTTCTCATCATTGGATCTGTCTCTCATATAGTCAACAAGTTCCTCATATTTGTAGGGCATTTCGAGTATTGAAGAACCGTTGGATCTCATTTCTTCCACCCTTTCACCGGAATAAAATTCAGGTATTGCTATGACGGACTTAAGCCCGAACCTGCTTGCAAAATAGGAGATTGATGCACCGTAATTGCCGCAGGTTGCCAGGGATATTGTATCGTATCCCCCTTCCCTTGCCTTCAAGGCATGAAGCATAGATATCCTGTCTTTTTGGGTTCCTGTGAGACTCGCACCCTCGAATTTGATAAAAAGGCCGTTCATTTTCAAACGTTTTTCAAGGTTGTGCGCTCTAAAAAAAGGTGTGTTACCAGGAGGTTTTTCCTCTTCAGATATTTCTTCCATTTCATTTCACCCAGGTTTTTAACCTGGTATTATTTCCACTAAGCAATCATGACTATATAAATGTTTTTGATTAAAAGAATAATCCGAAATGTGCAGGGGGTCACGGATTTCAGCCAAGAAATAATTTTAAATATAATTACATATTATTATAACTATATTTAGGTTTTTATATACTTATGATTTCCAGGTTTCTTTCATCTGAAATCTTCTTGAGCAGATCTCTTGCCTGCGCTTTTGTTCCCTTCTTGTCCATGATAAAACCTTTGCATCCCGGAGTTTTCTCAACTGCCTGCAGAATCATATCCTCGGTAATGGAATCAAGGGCATATTTTGGTATCATATGCCCCATGTTTATATTATTTTTAAGGAAGTATTCAGTTATTTTTGGCATATAGTGGCCTCCACCGACACCAACGAATGTGTCATATTCCCTGTCATCGCGATCAAATATGGCACCCCTGACTACCTCCAGGGCCTCCAGATCCTTCCACTGTTTGTCTGTTGTGCCGATCTCTATGTAATAATTCATCTTATTCAATAAAGGACCATGGTGTGTTGCCTCGAACGTTATCTCAAAATTGTCTCCCCTGAAGTTCTCCTTGAGATACCTGAGTGATGCTGACATCGCAACGGGATAAGATACTGTAAGTGTTCCTGGTTTCCCTCCCAGCAGTGCACCTGAGAAATTTCCCGTTGGATGAACTGTTATGGACTTTATATCAGCCTTTGATGAATGGCGTGACAAAAATATGATTCCCTTTGCCTCCATCCCGTTGTCGTTTAGAAACTGTTCAATATTGTCCAGATACAGGTGCCTTTCTTCAAAAACAGCAAGCATGAAGTCCCCATGGACCATTATTTTACCTGAATCTGACTGGGTGAATTTCTCTTTTTCAAGAATGTAGTCAAGCATTGATTTGCTTGCCTCATCCGATTTGGATGCGATTAAAAGGTCTGGCAGCATGGTACATTATCACTCTAAGATTTAAAAAAGAAAGTGTTGAATTGCTGTAAAATGAAAGGCCATGATTTGGACCATGCCTTATAAATGTGCAATTGCACCCTGATTATACACTTGTTTCTATCATGTCATGGTAAATATTATCGGCCTTCAACATGACCCTTTCCCTTCTTTCCACAATATTGGAAAACATTTTTTTCATGCTGCTGTCCTCCATATCTACAAGTATTGCTTCATACCTGGCATATGTGTCAGTTTCAGCCTTGGATATGTATAGGAGTATGCTCTGAAGGCTATTTGGATCAATATCCTCTGCATTTAGGAGGTGCCTTGTTGCCTGGATATCATAAAGTTTTCTCAATGTTTTATTTTCGTTATTTATAACATATTTTTTATTCAAGAAATTGTTAATATCATTTGAGAACTGGTCCCTGCTTTTTGCAAAGGCCTCAAGAAACATCCTTATGTTTGACAGGTTTGTATCCAGCATCAGATCACTGTACTTTTTTGCCCAGTTTTCCTCTTCAATGGCCAGTACCTCCAGTTTTGACCTGAGTGATTCCATGGATGCCATGAATTGACATATGAAAACATGGTAATAAGACATTTCCATTATGGGCCACTACCCTCCGGAATCAGGGTAAACAGTGTCTTTGCGCTTTGTGGAAACGTTTTGCTGGTGGATGGAAAGCAAATAATCCCAGTGTAAAGAATTTAAGGCGAATTAAAATACTGATCCGTATGGATTTAGATATTGGAAAAATAGAGGATAAACTCAAAAAGTACTGGGAAGATGAAAATATCTACCATTTCAGCATGAATCCTCTGGGAAGGGAGAAGAACTTCTCAATTGACACGCCGCCCCCAACAGTTTCTGGAAAGATGCACATGGGACACGCCTTTTCCTATCCACACCAGGATTTTATAGCAAGATACAAAAGAATGCGGGGGTACTCTGTGTTCTATCCGTGGGGATTCGATGACAATGGCCTCCCCACTGAACGATATACTGAAAAACTTATGGGAATAAGGGCTGAAAAAGTAAACCTGCAAGATTTCATAAAAGCATGCCAGGAGGCAAGTTCCAGATCTGAATCAGAACTGATGGCAACCTGGAGAAACCTTGGCATGAGTGCAGATTTTAAAAATCACTACACCACCATGTCCCGGGAATCCAGGAAGATATCACAAACGATGTTTCTGGACCTTCTGGATAAAAAGAGGGCATATCGTGAGGAGGCTCCAACAATAAGGTGCCCATCCTGCAGAACATCAATTTCCCAGATTGAACTCAAGGATGGAATAGTGTCAACCGATTTTGTCTACATAAAATTCGACCTGGCAGAGGGTGGGAACGTAGTAATTGCAACAACCAGGCCCGAAATGATCGGTGCATGCGTGGCTATTTTTGTCAACGGATCTGACGAGAGATACAAACATTTGCTGAATAAAAAGGCAATTGTTCCAATATATGGGTCTGAAGTCCCTGTTATGGCTGACGATGCAATTCAGGCAGACAAGGGAACCGGGGCTGAGATGATGTGCACGTTCGGTGACCAGAACGATCTTGCTTTGTGGAGAAAATACCAGCTTCCCTTGAAAATAGTTCTGGATAATGCAGGAAGGATGAATGAGGCGGCTGGAGAATTCAAAGGCATGATAATTCAGGAAGCAAGAAAAGCGGTAGTATCAAAACTTAAGGAAGAGGGCAGGGTTGAAAAAGTGGAAAGGATCAAGCATTCAGTAAACCTGCATGAAAGATGCGACACGCCCATAGAAATTGGGATAAGTACCCAGTGGTTTGTCAGGTATCTTGATATGAAGGATAAGTTCAGGGAAAGATCAGAACAGGTCAAATGGCTGCCCGAACATATGAAGATAAGGCTTGATAACTGGATTGACGGACTGAAATGGGACTGGTGCATTTCAAGGCAGAGGTTTTACGGTGTTCCGTTCCCGGTATGGTACTGCAGGAACTGTGAGAACATGGTTCTTGCAGATCCGGGAGAGCTGCCTGTGGATCCCAGGCTGGAGGAGAAAGGAAGAAAATGCCAAAGATGCGGATCCACTGACCTTGAACCCGAAAGGGATGTCATGGACACATGGGCAACATCGTCGCTTTCTCCCAGGCTTGCCCTTGTCCCTGCCGGATACTTTGATAGACTTTACCCCATGGATATAAGGTTCCAGGGTCATGACATCATATCAGTATGGGCATTCGTTACAATAGTAAGATCAGAAATCCATGACAACCTTGCTCCCTGGACAAGGATATTCATCAGCGGCAATGTTTATGACCCCCTTGGCCAGAAAATGAGCAAGAGCAAGGGCAACGTCCTTGAACCAGCCAATTTTATTGATCAATATGGTGCAGATGCCCTGAGGTTCTGGGCTTCAACTTCAGTTCCCGGAGACGATATAAAGATCAAGGAACAGGATTTTGTGAGGGGAAGAAGGACCGTGATCAAGCTGTTCAATGCATTCAAGCTCCTTGAACTGATTAGATCAGAAAGACCAGTGAATAAGCTGGATCTCACCCCTTCAAATATGGCGAACGCGTGGATACTGGCGAAACTTAAAGGTGTTGTGAAAGAAGTCACGGATCTGATGGATCAGTACCTCTTCTCCAGAGCAAGAACTCAACTGGACAATTTCTTCTGGAACACATTCTGCGACAATTACCTTGAGATCATAAAAGGATATGGCAATACTGGTACCGATACCACACTGCTGGACGAGACAGTATCAGTTTCATATCACGTTTTCCTGGATATTCTTAGAATGTACGCACCCATAATGCCATTCATAACTGATGAAATATATCTTTCATACCCTGATCACGGAAAGAGCATACACGTGGATACCTGGCCTTCCATCCCTGACACTTTGGACTTTCCGGAAGCTGAAGAAAAGATGGATTATATAATTGAGGTCATAGGAAAGATAAGAAACCTGAAAACAGGAAACAAGATGTCCATGAACACGCCACTGGAAAAACTCCTCATCAAAGGGAATTCCGGAATCATAGAGGAAGGGAAAGATATAATAATGAGGATGATGAAAATCGGCAGCATAA
>JAJYYD010000144.1 GCA_021801305.1 Thermoplasmata archaeon | reverse complement strand
AATCTTATCTAAGGCACCTTTGATTTTATTTTTCCTGATTGGGTAATTTTTAAATTAAACATATAAAATTTAAATCTTCAGAAATATGGTTTTTGAAAGAGACTATCTGGAGCAACATGTATCTGATACTATAATGCTCCGACCGGGATTTGAACCCGAGTCGAGGGATTGAGAGCCCCTAATGCTTGACCGTGCTACACCATCGGAGCTTACTCCCCGTTATGGTGTTGTTACATTTATTTTTTCCTCTTAGAAAATGGTAACAATCTGCCAGTCAAATAACTGAAATCGCGATTTCAGAATATGATATAAAAATGAGAAAGAATCATGATCAGGAATGTTTATGTCAGGATATTCCATTATTCACGTAACCGTGTCTCTGTATATCTGCTTCCTCAAACTGGCCAGAAAACCTTTGCAAGTTCAACTACAACTGCCATGGCCAAGCCTATATAAATTATGAGTTTAGGATCAAGCGCGGGTCCGGTTATCTCTTCTTCATCGAAATACCTTATAAGTCCAGCTCCTGACTGGAAACCAGAATCCTTCTTGTCAGCCATGTGGATGATTATTAAACTTTAGAATTTAACACTATCGGTAAACTTTGAGAATTACAGCAATAAATGAAACTGCCACAATTTTCTACCTGTTCCCCAGTATGAGAACAAAGCCTCTTCAATGTTTCTCAAAGGACATTGCACCCTGTGAGATTTTAAGTTGTAATGGTTTGATGGCATTGCCACCTGCAATATCCATAACTTTGCCAAGATCCCTGTTATGGCAGACCACAAAAACGTTCGTCCCACCTGTAACTATATAAGATAACCAGAATTTCTTCCTTGTCTCCCTGACTTTTTCTATGAAGCTTCTCATTGCCCCATTTATTATTTTTACACCCACGCTCTCTATGAGGGAGTGATAATCCTCAGTGTCCTCCTGGGCCAGATCAAATATTTCCTCCAGTTCACCGTTCCTGACCAGTCCTTCCAGTTTTCTGATACGATTCCCAGCCGTTTTTACCCTCTCTCCGTAAAGTTCGCTTTTAACAATGTTCTCATGAATGGTATCCGAAGGTTTCCTGGGCTCTGGGAAAGGACAGCCTGCAATGGTGAAATCGCTGAACACGGGCCAGTCTGCGACAGTCCGTGTAATTGCCTTGTTCCCGTCAGTTTCCGTTACCGTAAGCCCACCATAAAAGGATCTTCCCACACTTTCAGATACTGACCTCAGGTCGTTCTCGAACTCCCCCATATCAAGATCATTTCCAAGTATGGAGTGAATGCATTTTCCAAGTGCCGCTGCACCGGAATCGGAACTGCCGCTCAGGATTCCGTGGTTTTCCGATCTGAAGCATATAAATCTGTTTTTTTGATCCATTCCGAGCTTGTCAAATATCCTGCCCTCGTATTTTTCAATAATCCTGAATGGCGATCGGTAGCTGTTGTCCGGCGTTATCCTGTTCCCGTTGAAATAACCCTCCCTTGTTCCTGATATATACAGGGAAGTGGCTGTCCTGATAGAACGCTTTTCATCTGAATATGCTATGCCTGCCGAATCATGCATTGGAATGCGTCTGTTCTGATCGGATATTCCACCTAGCAAAACAATTCCAATGGTGGGAAATGCTACTGAACTGGAAATTTCCATCTCACCTTCTCTCATGTGAGAAGATATGGGAATCCCGTTATAATTGTTTTTCAACATTGTTAATTGCAAACATAAATTAAGAAACCTGTGATTAGCCTAAACGTGGTATCATGAGTGATGAACGTTCTGCCATGCTTGAAGCCATGAATATGAAATCCGTTGATGATCTGTTTTCGGATGTCCCTGCCAATATGAGAAAGAAAAGTTTCAGGATTCCAAAGGGAATCAGCGAATATGATCTGATAGAGGAGGCACGAAAAAATGCAGCAATGAACAGATATGAAGGCTACAGAAAGTTTCTTGGCTGCGGCATTTATGACAGGATAATCCCATCAAGCGTTGACTCCCTGATTTCAAGGTCCGAGTTTCTTACTTCCTATACACCTTACCAGCCAGAAATATCCCAGGGCATGCTACAGTCTCTTTTCGAATACCAGAGCCTCATATCAGACCTCATGGGAATGGACGCCACCAACGCATCAATGTATGACGGTTATAGCGCCCTTGCCGAAGCGGTGAGAATGGCATTCAGGATAAACGGAAAAACGGAGGTCCTCATACCGGAGACCCTTTATTCGGGCAAAGTGAAAGTGATAGAAAGTTACATCATGGGACTAGGCCTCAAGCTTGTAAGATACAGATATGAAAAAGGATCCGGATTTATGGACCTTGAAGACCTATCAAAGAAAATAAATGACAATGTATCATCTGTCGTAGTAGAAAACCCAAACGGGTTTGGAATTCTTGACGAAAATATCACACGGACAAGGGAAACAGTGGGCAATGCCCTCATAATAAGCTATGTTGACCCTGTTTCTCTAGGATTGATAAAGCCCCCCGGAGAATATGATTGTGATATAGCAGTTGCAGAGGGGCAGTCGCTCGGCATACACAAAAGCCTCGGAGGCCCACTGCTTGGGATTATGTCTTTCAAGAAGGAACACGTGAGAAAATCTCCAGGAAGAATCATAGGAGAAAGTGTTGATGCTGACGGAAGGAAGGCTTATGTTATGACATTACAGACAAGGGAGCAGCACATAAGGAGGGAAAAGGCAATGAGCAATATCTGTTCTAACCAGGCGCTGATGGCAGTTGCTGCCTCAGCCTACCTGTCCATTCTGGGAAAAAGTGGTCTCAGGAACGTCGCCCTCAGAACTGCCTCCAATATGAAGAGGCTTATTGAAACTTTCAGGTCCGTGAAAGGCTATAACCCTGATCTTTTCAGTGGACGCCATTTTTCAGATCTGCCGGTCCAGTCTAGAATAAGCAGCGAGGACCTGAGAAAGAGGCTTCTTGAGAAGAACATACAGGGAGCAATACCATTTGACAGCCTCCTTCCGGATCTTTCGAGAACCTATGGAAACACTTCCTTTTTCTCTGTTACTGAAAAACACAATGCCGATGATTTTTCTGCACTGAAATCTGCACTGGAGGAATTCAAATGACTTACCACCAGGCAAAATACGATGAGCCGCTCATAAAAGATATACACTCCGGCACGGACTACAAGGTTCCTGCGGTAAGCGACAAAGAGGAGGAACTCATTCCGCGGTCGCTTGCAAGGCAAACCCTGAATCTGCCGGACGTTGCCGAGTTTGACGTGGTGAGGCATTATACCCGGCTTTCACAGATGAATTTCAGTGTTGATATTGGGACTTACCCCCTTGGATCATGCACAATGAAATTCAACCCGAAGTTTGCTGACAGCATATCCCAGATCAGCGGTTTCAGCGAGACACACCCCCTGCAGGATCAGGGATCAATTCAAGGGTCACTCAAGATTATGTATGAACTGCAGGAGTACCTCAAGGAGATCTCCGATATGGATGCCATAACACTTCAGCCGCTAGCCGGTGCCCAGGGAGAATTCACTGGCATACTCATCGTCAGGAAATATCTCGAGGACATAGGAGAACTTGGCAAAAGGACCGAGGTAATAATACCTGATTCAGCCCATGGAACAAATCCAGCATCTGCGGCCATGGCTGGTTTTGATGTTGTTGAGATTCCTTCGGACAGCAACGGCATGGTTGATATTGAGGCACTGGAGGCAGTCCTGTCGGATAGGACCGCAGCTTTCATGATAACAAATCCCAACACACTTGGTATTTTTGACAGGAACATAGTGAAAATATCTGAAATGGTCCACAAGGCAGGTGCGCTTCTGTACTATGACGGGGCAAATTTCAACGCCATCGTTGGCATAACGTCCCCGGGCATCATGGGCTTTGACATTGTCCATTACAATCTTCACAAGACCTTTGCGACGCCACATGGAGGAGGCGGTCCGGGATCCGGCCCCGTTGCCGTGAAAGCCTACCTGAAGGAATACCTTCCTGTTCCTGTTGTATCCATGGAAAATGGCAGGTATTTCCTGGACTACTCCGCCAAGAAGACCATTGGAAAAGTGGCGTCTTACTATGGAGCATTCAACATGCTTCTGAGGGCATGGGCATTTATAAGGTTCCATGGATCTGACGGGCTTCTCAACAATACACAGAAGGCAGTCCTGAACGCAAACTATCTTTCGAACAGGCTGTCAAAAACCTTCACCATCCCTTTCAGCCCGTTGAAGAAACATGAACTTGTCCTTTCCACAGAGAAGACCGGGAAGAGGGCACTCGACATTGGAAAATACATAATAGATCAGGGAGTGCATGCCCCTACTGTGTATTTTCCACTCATTGTACATGAAGACATGATGATAGAACCAACTGAAAGTGCCAGCAGAGACGATCTGGACAGGTATGCCATGATAATGGAAGATGCCCTGAAAGAGGATGTTGAACAACTGAAGAAGAGGCCCCTGAATCTGGGTTCAAGGCGCATTGACGAGGTAAAGGCCGCAAGGGACCTGAAACTTAAGTGGAACTGATCCTGCGGCAATGCCCTTCAAGGGACTACATTTTCCATACTTTTATGACGCCTTCTGCTGTTTTGTAGCCGGAAAGAGCATTCGTGTCGACTTCCGCTCCCGTCCCGTTACCCCTCTTAACCTCGATGAACCCGTCTTTCATCACGAACGGATTTAGCACAATATCCTTCTTGAAATATCTGGAATTTGGGGATGTGTCTCCCGCGTAGTCCACGTTTGAGTGTGAAGCCATGGCCACATTGTAAGCCCTCCCGATGCCTGTTTCCAGCATTCCGCCTACCCAGCAGTGCCCGCCATTTTCCCTTACAACTTCAGAGATTGCAATGGAATTTGTGAGCCCGCCAACCCGTCCGGGTTTTATGTTTATGACTTCTCCAGCACCGATCTCAAAAGCTTTCTGTGCCTTCTCAACCTCCGTTATAGATTCATCAAGGCATATTGGCGTGGACATTGATTTTGCAAGTTTTGCATGATATATCAGATCGTCGTGCCCCAGTGGCTGTTCCAGGTATTGGAGGTTGAATCTGTCGATCTTTTTCAGGAGATCCATATCCTTGATTGAATAGTCACAGTTTGCATCGGCTGTAAGGCTTATATCCGGAAACCTGTCCCTGATGGGGCCAAGTATGCCAAGCTCTTTTCCCTTCTTGATCTTGACCTTTATCCTTTTGTAACCCATATCAAGGGCATTGGAGATCCTGCTGATAGTTGTTTCAATGGGATCCATTCCGAATGATATCCCGACCTCTGCTTTTCCTTTTGACCGTCCAAGGTATCTGTCAAGCGGTATGCCATTCCTCCTCGCGTGATAATCCCAGAGGAGCATTTCCAGTGCTGCCTTTGCCATATTATGGCCCTTGACATAGCTCACCTGTTCCATGAATTCACCTGGTTCCGGGAGCTTTGGAATGTGGGAAGCAAGATATTTGTCAATGATCTCTAGAGCGGTGAAGTTGTTCTCGTAGCTGTAGAAAGGATCAGTGTCAGTAACACATTCTGAATATGAGGTTATCCCATCTGCATCAAGCCTGAAAATAAGGGCAACCCGGTCAAACTGCCTTCCAAAACTTGTTTCGAATGGCATCAGGAGAGGCATTTTGACAATCTGATATGATAATTTTCCTTCCATTCCTTGGCATGCACAAATCCGTATAATAATTTGACTGGGGGTGGAAAGAATTAAGATAACCGTCTTGTATTCATCCTCACATGGATATAAAAACGGTCAGTGATCCTGATGAGATCAGGAAAATTCTTCCAGTCATAAGGTCGGCCTGGGGGTTTGAAACCATGGAGAGCCTTGTAAAGGACATGGTTGCGGCAATGAGATTTCATGGCGGGCTTGTCCTGGGCGCCTACAATAATGGAGAGATGGTTGGCATGAGCTTCTCATTTCCAGGTTTCAGGAAAGGTAAAACATACCTGTACTCCCATATGACCGGAGTTGTGAAAGACAGCAAGTACTCCGGCATAGGATACGAGCTCAAGCAGGCACAGATCAGGTGGGCTAAGGAGAATGGATATGATCTTGTTGCCTGGACCTTTGATCCCATGATGTCACTTAATGCTAATTTCAATATTGGAAAGCTTGGGGCTGTTTCCAGGACATATCTCAGGAATTTCTATGGCGAGATGGAGGACCAGCTCAATCGTGGCATGCGCACGGACAGGCTTGTTGCTGAACTCTGGGTGAATTTCAGGATTGACGCGCCTGCAGACAAACCCCTGTTCCTCAATACCCCTGAAATGGATTTTGACAGGAACCTGGCAGAGAACGCCAAAGGGAAGATGCTTGGATTGTATATACCTGAAGATTTTGTTGCAATGAAACTCAGCGACATGAAATCGGCGATGCGCGTAAGGGAGGAGAGTTGCTACATGCTGGAAACCGTTTTTAAGAAAGGGTATTGGATCACGGATTACAGAAGGAAACCCCGGCCCCATTATATAATGAGAAATTTAACAGGTATAGATGATGAAATGAAAAAGAACTTATTTTATTAAGTTATGTTCTTCAAATGGTGTTTATACATTGAATACAGTGTATTCGTATGGATCATATTTGGGGAGAAATGACAACCGGAATTCTCGAGAGTTGGGCTTGAGGAGGTAAACAAAGTGAACATCCTTCTATATGTTGCTGCCATTTTATATTACGGGGTTACTGCTGTTGGCCTAGGAATTGGAATATACGCTGCAGTATACTTCGCAAAATTATTAGATGTCACCAGAAAGCAATTTTTTATTGCACTTTCTGGAGGT
>JAJYYD010000128.1 GCA_021801305.1 Thermoplasmata archaeon | reverse complement strand
GCCTGTTGGAGCAGCACTTTCTGCAGTGGTTCTACCCCTCGTTGCAATTCACTTCGGCCTGCAGTGGTCATTTGTGGTTACAATCATTATAGGTGGAACAATAGCACTTCTCATCCCTGTTGGAAAGCGGGAGAATACTGAAGTCAGGAAGCAGAAGGGATACCTGAGGCAGGTTCTGGGAGCCGGACGGAACAGATCACTGATGACCATAAGCATCTGTGCAGCCTTTCTTTCATGGGGGCAGCAGTCCATTCTCACATACTATGTTGTATTCCTGGAACAGAGGGGCTTTGTGATACTCATTGCGGAGGTATTCCTGGCACTTCTCCTGACCGGAGCCGTGGCGGGAAGGCTGTTCTGGGCCTCCATCAGCGGAAGAATCTTCAAGGGAAACCGGCTGAAATCACTTGTCCTGATAATGGTCATTTCATCAGCACTTTTCATATCATTCCCAACTGTTTCAGTAACAATTTTCAGTGCAGGTTTCATGGCATTCTTTGTGGGAATGTCATCAGTGGGCTGGAACAGCGTTTATGTGACACTTATTTCCGAGATAGCACCCAGAACGAAGGTGGGGCTGTTCAGCGGGCTGAGCCTGATGGTTATGAGCATGGGCACCATACTGGGAACGCCCTTTGCGGGGTTCATACAGGACAGGACGCATTCCTATGTGGATATGTGGTTAACACTTGGCATAGCCCTGTTCAGTGCCGCAATGTTCCTTCTTTTCATGGAGCTGAGATACAGGATTTACCACGTCGCAAGGGAAGAGAAGGAATCTGTTATGGAAGCCTAAAAAAGCCTTTCGGATTTTCCATCGGTCATCCTGTAGGAGTGATCTGAAAGTTCTGAATCAGCCTGGTCCTGCGTAACAAAAATAAGGTCCATTCCGGACCTTCCTGCGTAATCCTTCAGGTTGCCTATCACGTGGTTCTTGTCATCCAGGTTGGAGAGAGCCTCATCAATGGCAAGCACCTGTGGTCCTGTCATGAGTGCAGTCGCGATGGATACCCTTATCTTCTGTCCCATGCTCAGATTTTTCACCTTTCCACTGAAGTCAATGCCCATGATATTCCTGATCTCCTCTATGTTCACATTTCCCGCTTTACTGTTTTTTCTGTCCATGAAATGTGTAAGGTGGTCATCAACGTCCATATTGGGAAAGTAGCTGTCCTGGTTTATGAATACTGCCGACCTCTTCTGGGGCTGCAGTAATGTGACATCCCTGTTGTTTATGATTATCTTTCCGCTGTCAGGGACAATGAAGCCGCATATCATCAGGAGCGTGGATGTCTTGCCACTCCCATTTTTTCCGAAAATACAGATCGTTCCTGCATCACTTATGGATGGTGATATGACTGATTTGCCAAGTAACTTTGAGACTTTGACCTCTATCATTGGCTTCTCCTTATGATGCCGCTTTTCAGCAACCTGGTTATCCCCAGTATTGCCATTGACACAATTATCATCAGAGCTGCAGCCGTGACAGAATATAATAGGCAAGTATGGCAATGGAACCGAATTCACTCATGGCCCTGCTCATGGAGGTTAGAGTTGCAGATGCCAGATCCTTGATTGTCCCAGGTATGACAACCGAATAGAGGATGCGAAGCCTTGATATCCCAAGTGAATAACCCAGCATTTCATGATACCTGTTCATGGAAGAGAATACGGATTGTGCTGATCTTATATAAACCGGAGCAGAAATGAAGGAGAGGGCAACGATGAGGCCCTGTATGCTGTCAAAAAAATCTATGCCAATTGATGACAGGAATCTTCCAAACGGGGTGATCGGGCTTCCAATGATCAGGAAAGCTATGCCCACTATGGGATGCGGGATTGATGCCGGTATATCAGAAGCTGTCTCCATGAAATTGCTCTGTTTCCTGGCAAGGTTGAACGCCAGGGGCGTGAATACAACAAAAACAATGAATGCAGAGATTGCAGAGGATATCACGGTAAGTTCAATGGACTCAAATACAGTGCCGCTGAATCCCAGGGCATCCCTGTAAACCACAAATCCGAAATAAAGTATGAAAAGTATGGGAATTATGAGCAGCGCTATGGTTACATAAGAAATGATTGAAACAGCATCAGTACCGCCCTTGAATCCGCTTCTTTTCATAAACTCCTTTCAGGTCAGTCAACAGATCCTCCTATCTTTAATTTTCCTGACTGGATCTGGTTCTGGATCCATGATGGCACAGCTACACTGGTGAAAAGAAGGGATGTTTTGAGTGGCACAAGACCGAATTCAGTAAGGTTTGAGTTGTTGTTCACCACATAACTCACGAACCCATCTGCGGATGTGGCATTTGTATTGTTCGCCAGTGCTGAAATATAGAGATATATGGGACTCCCGCTGATCACTCCCGTAGCCAGTGTGTAGTTGAACTGCCCATAGAACGATGCCATGCTTTCATTTCCCAGATCAAGGGAAGGAGGGAGTGATATGTAGTCAAGCCCCTTTGCAATGGCTGCAGACCTGTATATGTACAGGAACTGGATGTTTCCGTCGACAAGGGGAGAAACAAGCTCTGCTGCGCTTGTTGCCGATACATTCCCGCTGTTATGGGACATCCTGTTTTCGAAATAGCTCCTGTTGCCGTTTTCAAATTCGTAACCTGCAATTTCAAGGCTTATCCATGCCCTGAATCCGGCTGGGTCTGAATTTGGATCGGAAATTCCAACCTTCACCTTTCCAGAGGTTAAGTTCATGAAGGCGTCCCTGTAAAGTGTGCTGCTGTTTGTGCTGTTGGCCTGGGAAAACTGGTTTATTATTGAAACCGCAGAAGAGTTATGATCTGTAAGGCCTGAATAGGCAATGACCAGGCTGTCTGCAGCAAAGGCAATTGCCCAGCCGCTGTATCTTGGGACCAGATATGATTTATCGTATGAATTCAGGGCAACAGAAATGAAGATGTTTGCCGGGTCATTCTGGGATATTTCCCTGGCATCCGTATAAGATCCACCGCCTTTTGCAGGCTCCACATTAACGCCGGAAATATTATGGTATCCGTCAAGGAGGTAATTTGCCTCCTGGACATATGCATCTGCCGTGTATGTTATGAGCTCGCCGGAGTTGTTGCCGAATAATCCGCTGTCGAATACAACGACGGAAGATACAACCACTGCGGCAACAAGAACTGCAATTATCAGTGTGTAACTTTTTTTCATTAAACTGTCACTTCTCCCGGAACATACTGGAATGGAGTCATATAATATACTATTTACCATTTAAAAAAGGTAAACAAATTTATTTAACAAAAATATATGTGGTTATATGTCCCCAAAAGAAACAGACCAGAATAACTCGTTCCTGACCGAGAGGCAGAGAGAAATCATGAGGATGCGCAAAAACAACATGAAAAAATCCGAGATTGCAAAGATTCTCAATATAACAAGGCAGGACGTGACAATACTGGAAAAGAGGGCCATGATCAATATTCAAAAAGCTTTCAATACCATACAAATGGCCTATGAGGAAGGACTTTCTGTCAGGGTGGCGATAGGCAAAGGTACCCAGATACTTGATGCCATAAAGGAGATTCTTGCTGCAGGAGATCAGAAAAACATTAAGATCAGGTCTTCAATCCCTGAGATATTCACGCTATTGAAAATATGCCATGGCCAGAATATAAAGAACGGCATCATTCAGGAAGGCACTGAAGTCAGCATACTTCCGGACGGTTCCCTTAATGTCAGGCAAATAGCTGATTGATGTAGAAAACTATCCATGGGGCAAAATATGTAAGTGCAGATATTCTAAACAGGTACAGTAAATCAGCTTGTTTCAGCCATTTCATTATAGTGTTATAAAACTTGATATATTGTTATGTTCATGTGATCATGGGTGTGTGAATGTTTCCTGAAGAGTTTGATTATTTCAGGCCTAAGAGTGTAGACGAGGCCATGGTTTTAATGAAAAAGTATGGAGAGAATGCAAGGGTGCTGGCTGGCGGGATGAGCCTGATTCCACTCCTTAAGTCAAGGGTGATCAACATTCCAAATATTGTTGACATGAGCAGGATTCCTGAACTTTCAAAAATTGAGGAAAAGCGTGGAGAAATTAAGATAGGATCAATGGTCACCGATTACCAGATAGAGAATTCAAGGATACTTTATGAAAAGATACCCCTTCTTAAAAAGGTCTCCGGATGGATTGGGGACCCCCAGGTTAGGAACAGGGGCACAATGGGAGGGTCCCTATGCCACGCTGATCCTTCTGGCGACTGGGGAGCCTGTTTTCTTGCATTGAGGGGTAAGGCAACAGTAAAGGGAGAGAATGGAGAAAGAACAATAGAGGCGGACGACTTCTTTGAAGATTCATATACCACAACTATGGAACCCGGAGAGGTATTGACTGAAATCACTTTTCCAGTACCGGAAAAAAATAACGGTTACTCATATCAGAAAATGGAGAGAAAGGCGGGAGATTTTGCAACTGTAGGTGTGGCAATCCAGTTGTCCATTTCAGGAAACGGGGAATGCACATACGCCGGGATTGGCCTGACAGCTGTTGCACCCACTCCAATCAGATCACAGAAGGCAGAAGAGTTCCTCCTGGGAAAAAAGGTCGAAGGGAATACATTCAGGGAAGCTGCAAAAATTGCAGCAGATGAAACGGATCCAATGGATGATCCTCTGCGAGGTTCAGCTGAATTCAAGAGATACATAAGTGAGGTTCTGGTCAGGAGAGGATTGAATGAGGCAGTTGAAAAAGCAATGGGGGTGAAATGATGCAGGAGGGAAAAATGACCAGGGGATCGGGCAAGATAAAAATCAGCACAAGAATAAATGGCAAGGCAGTGGAGGAAGAAGTTGAACCAAGGATGCTGCTGGTTCATTTTATCAGGGAAAACCTTGGGCTTACGGGAACCCACATAGGGTGCGACACTTCAAACTGTGGTGCATGTACGGTGATCTACAATGGAAAGAGCGTAAAATCGTGCACAATGCTTGCAGTACAGGCAGACGAATCCGAGATAGAGACCATTGAGTCACTGGAGATCGACGGGCACCTGAATTCTGTCCAGGAGGCATTCAGGGAGAATCACGGTCTGCAGTGCGGATTCTGTACCCCGGGCATGATAATGGAAATCTCATGGTTCCTGAAGGAGAACCCCCATCCAACCGAGGACCAGATAAGATGGGGAATATCCGGGAACATGTGCAGATGCACCGGTTACCAGAACATAGTTGAGGCTGTAAAGGCAGCATCAGAATCAGGAGGGAGTGAGTGAAATGACTGCCAGGCAGGAGATGGAGGTATCGGTCCAGGAGAGTGCCAGCCAGAACAGGTATGTGGGTAAAAGATCCACCAGGAGAGAAGATACAAGGATGGTCACTGGCCATGGTCGATATACAGAAGATATAACCCCACCAGGGACAGTCTATGCACATTTTCTCCGCAGTGATTATGCACATGCACTGATAAAGAGCGTGAACACGAAAAAAGCAATGAAAATGCCAGGGGTAATTGCAGTTTACACCGGCAAGGATTTCAGCGGAAAACTAAATCCAATCCCAACTGCCTGGGCCATACCGAATTCTGATCTGAAGATACCACAGTATCCGGCAGTTGCAGTTGACAGGGTCAGGTATGTTGGCGATCCTATTGCTGTGGTGGTTGCTGAAACCCCTTTCCAGGCTTCAGATGCAGCTGAAATGATATATGTAGAATATGTGCCGCTTGAACCTGTGATAGACCAGGAAAAGGCTGTGGAAAAAGGTGCACCCCAGCTTTATGACGAAGTTCCGGGAAATATTGCATTCAGGTGGAAAATAGATGCAGGAAACGTGGATGAGGTCTTCTCAAAGGCTGATGTTGTTGTGAAGGAGAGGTTCGTGAACCAGAGGCTCCAGCCAGCATCCATGGAGACAAGGGGAACTGTGGCATCATTCGATCAGGGAACAGGGGAGACAACCGTATGGATGACTTCCCAGAATCCGCATGTGCACAGATTCCTTCTCTCACTGATTCTTGGGGTTCCGGAAAACAGGCTGAGGGTCATAGCACCGGATGTTGGCGGTGGCTTCGGGAGCAAGATATCATGCTATGGTCCGGAAGCAGTTGTATGTTACCTTTCAAAGCTTCTGGAAAAACCGGTGAAGTGGATGGAAACCAGGGAAGAGAACTTCCTTTCCACAACCCATGGCAGAGATCACATCCAGTATCTGGAGATGGCTGCAAAGAAGGATGGAACAATTCTTGGGATTAAAGCAAAAGTCTACGCGAACATGGGAGCATGGCTCTCCACTGCTGCGCCGGGAGTACCAACAATACTTTTCGGCCTTATACTAGCAGGTCAGTACAATATGAAAGCGGTGGGTTGTGAAGTAGACGGTGTGCTTACCAATACAGTTGCAGTTGATGCATACAGAGGTGCAGGAAGGCCAGAGGCATCATTCATTGTTGAAAGGATGGTTGACATACTCGCAAGGAGGATCAACATGGATCCAGCTGAAATAAGGCTGAAGAACTTTATCCCTGCAGACAGTTTTCCCCACCCGGTTCCAACTGGGCTTGTCTATGACAGCGGAAACTATGAGATTGCCCTCAAGAAGGCAATGGATAAAATTGATTACTACAGTCTCAGAAAAGAACAGGAGAAAAAGAGGTCGGAAGGAAAATACATGGGAATAGGCATTTCCAGTTATATTGAAGTAAGCGGGCTTGGTCCGTCAAAAGTTGTAAGGTCAACGGGGTTTGGGCTTGGCTTATGGGAAAGCGCAACAGTTCGTATACACCCTACAGGAAAGGTGTCGGTCTTTACCGGTGGGAATCCCCACGGACAGGGCGAGGAGACAACATTTGCCCAGCTGGCTGCAGATGAACTCCAGGTTCCCA
>JAJYYD010000037.1 GCA_021801305.1 Thermoplasmata archaeon | reverse complement strand
AGATTTACGGTTTACACCCAGTATTTTAACGAAAAAAATTCCAGGAGTTATGGGCGAAAGATAACCAGGAAAGCTGCCCATAATTTCAATGAACAGAAATTGGTGGATTTCATGCGTTCCATAAATGCAGATTTTGAGGTCAAGGAATGCCGTTATCCCCGTACCCCATGGGAACCATGCAAGATGTACACAGTGGAAGCGGAAATAAGGAAAACTACTTTCTTGAAGATGTTTGAGCGCCGCCTTGACTCATAACCGCCCTTTTCTTTATTGAGTAGTATTGCAGGGGGTGCTTCAGCCATTCCTGGTTGCAGAGCCGGTCGTCTCCCTTGTAGCACAGGTGGTTTGATTGAAGGACGGAACACTTGGGGGGTGAATACTCTGTACCTGATATATTCCCTGTCACGTGATCAACCTGGTATGTTGTCATTCTTTCATTGAAATCCGGGGCAGTCTTGAACAGTGAGATTATGTCATCCCGGGGCATTCCAACCTTGTTCAGGAAACTCACCATCGTGAACCTGGCCATATGGGGAAGGTTGACACCGTCCCTCATCTGTGATATATACTCGTTGATGCATGGAGGGAACATCTTGAAATCGACCGAACCCAGGTCGAGTATGCCCCTGGAACCGACTACCTTGTAGAGTTCCTTCAGGGAATCTATATAATCAATGTCCTGAAGAATGCTTAATGCATCTTCTTCCCTGATTTTATGTACTTCCTTTATTGAGTTCAAAACAAAGTATTCTCTCATGATCTTTGCAAGGGTTTCCCTGTTGAGTATGACATCCCCATTCCTGAAAAGCTGGTATGAAAGCCTGTATCTTGATCCGCTTAGCCGGCTGTTGCATGACACAAACTGATTCAGAGGGAGATAGAAAACCTCCTTTAACGGATCAAATTCTGCCGAAAGCCCCATGGATTCTGCATAGGTCTCAATATCATCCCCGTCAAGTTTTTCATCCATTACCAGTTTTTCCAGAACATCCCGGTGGTAATTTATTGTTCGGGTAAGCAGCGGGTTCTCGTTGACCCCTTTCAGGACCCAGAGGGAATAATAATAAGAGATGCAGTCAACTGGGGGCGGGTTTTCATTCTTTTCAGAATCAATAAGGAAGTAGATTATTTCCTGGCCCCGTTTCCTTGCATCCGCCATAGCTGGGTCATGAGATCGGAAGATATTCTCGATCTCACCGATTGCCCCGATCTTTTCAGGTTTGAAATTGTAGAGCGGTATCATCAGCTTATTTCCAGTAGATCCGATGGTCCGGATGTGATCTTCTCAAACCCGTCCTTCTTAACTATTACATCATCCTCAATCCTGACGCCCCCATACTTGGGCACATATATTCCAGGTTCTACTGTCACGACCATTCTATCCTTGAGCGTGAAATCGTAGTTTCTTGCCAGTGCAGGGTGATCGTGAACGTCAAGCCCGAGACCATGCCCGAGGCTGTGGATGAACCTTCCCTTATACTGGGTTCCATCGATTATTTTTCTTGCGACTTCATCAACATCCTTTCCGTTTATATCCTGCCTTATGGTCTTCATGCTCTCCGTCTGGGCTTCCTTTACAATGTTGTACATCTCCTTCTGCTTGCTGTCGGCTCTCCCGAACACCGCTGTGCGTGTTATATCTGAACAGTAACCCTTGTAAAGCGCCCCGTAGTCGGTCAGAACGAAATCACCTTTCTTCAGCTTCCTGTCAGATGGAGAGTAGTGAGGTATTGCAGAACTGGGACCGAACCCGACAATTGTGCTGAAAGAGGGACCTGAGGCTCCTGCATTCATCATTTCATAAACCATTTTTGAAGCGAGCTCGTACTCAGTCATCCCTTCCTTGATAGACTGAATGACTTCCTCGTATATCTCACTCCCAATCCTGGCAGCCTGTCTTAATTTGGCCAGTTCTTCATCGGTTTTCTTTTTCCTTGATTCGAGTATGGAATTTGATACGTCTATGAACTCCTTGTCAGGAATTACCTTGAGCAGGTCTTTGTACATTCCAAGTGATATGGCTGAATAGTTAATTCCCACAGAATTGACCTTTTCAAGTGATGTCCTGATTATCCTGTTGAAATCCTCCCTTCCCCTTGCCACCAGGACCTCAAGTCCGGTTGATCTTGCGGATTCTTCCTCAAGCTCGGATGTGATAATTTTAAGGCCGTCCTGTGACACAATGAGCGCTGAACCCTCGAAAATTCCTGATTCAGCCTGGGTAAGATAAAAGAATGTCTTGTCTATCTGTCCTTCCCCACCGTTGAGGATCAGTATGGTATCAAGCTCCCTTGCGTAGTCGAATATCTGTTTGTAATCCATGTCCTGTATAGGATTTTGTAAAATATAACCTTTTCAAATTTAGACTGCAAACCGGAACTTTCCTGCTCATTGTAAATACTGGATTTGCCATGGATTGTTACACACCGGGAATATGTGGATTAAAGTGCCAACCATAAATGACTGCAAAGTTTCATGAAAAATCAAAAGGGTTAAAGCCGCTTTAAAATACAGTATGTATTGAAAATCACGGAGATATTCCATAGCATACAGGGGGAAGGTTATCTTATGGGTGAGCCCATGCTTTTTGTGAGGACAAACGGATGCAACCTCAGATGCAGGTGGTGTGATTCCACTTACACTTTCCAGGGTGGTCAGGAAACCTGTATTGACGATCTTCTGGATATTGTTTCAAAGGCATACGAGAAATGGGTATGCTTTACCGGAGGGGAACCTCTTCTGCAGAGAGAAGCCACTGCTTTCCTTAAAGGATGCACCGATGCAGGAAAGAATGTTCTCATAGAGACAGGTGGATCATTGTCCATAGAGAAATGCCTGTTTTCAGATAAAACCATGATAGACATGGACATCAAGACTCCATCATCAGGTGAGAGCAGGAGTCTTTACAGGCACAACCTGGATCTTTTGCGGGAACATGACTATATAAAATTTGTAATTGCTGACAACGAGGATTATGATTTTTCAAAGGAGTTCCTTTCAGGCTTGAAAAACCATGTGAACAGTGTTTTCCAGCCCGCATGGGGAACTGATCTCAAGTGGATCACTGAGAAGGTGCTGCAGGATCATTTAGACGTAAGAGTCCTGCCGCAGCTGCACAAGATCATATGGGGAGAGATAAGGGGTGTTTAGATGGAAAATGAGGATGTGACCCTGTCCGGAAAGTTCTATTATGAGGGAAGCTACCAGGACCTGAACCTGGTCATAACTGAGGGAAAAATCCAGGGGATCAGGAAATTCGTAAAGGGCAGGAAAGTTGAGCTGGAAGGCGCAATTTTTCCTGCAGGAACAGATACCCATGTGCACTTCCGTGATCCGGGGGAAACCCAGAAAGAGGATTTCTCATCTGGAACCATGTCTGCTGCCTATGGCGGCACAACAACGGTATTGGATATGCCCAACAACATCATTCCAATAGACAATTACCAGGCATATGAGAGAAAGCTCGAAACTGTAAGGGGACGATCGTTTGTTGATTTTGGCCTCTACTCCATGTTCAACGGAACAAATGCAGGAATCATTCATCCTGATTCCTGGGCACTAAAGATTTTCATGGGGGGGAGCACAAACACAACCGGAATGGACCGCCTTGACGAAAAAGCCATAAACAGTATTTCAGAATTGAAGAAGCCTGTTGTTTTTCACGCTGAGGACCAGCACTGTCTTGATCTATCCGGGAGAGAAACGTTTACATTGAGAGACCACAACTTTTCCAGACCGTCTCAATGCGAAGCAACTGCACTAATGAACCTGTCAAAGCTGAACCTTGGAAAAAAAATTGCGGCTCATGTGAGCGACAGTTCAAACCTGAAGTTCCTCACCGGCAATGGGACCTTTGCTGAAATAACTCCTCACCATATGATGCTCAATGATGAAATGGATCTGGGAAGCTATGGAAAGGTTAACCCACCCCTGAGGGAGCCTTCAGTCCAGAGGGCAAGCCTTGAAGCGTATCTGTCCGGAAAATACTCCATTGTCTCGTCCGATCATGCTCCCCATACGCCTGAGGAAAAGGAGGAGTTTGAATACGCAAAATCAGGGATAATAGGAGTTGAGACAAGAATCCCGATCCTTCTTGCACTTATATCAAAGAAAATACTTTCACCAGACGTTTTCTACAGGACTGCCATATTGAATCCGGCAAGGCTGTTCAACATAAACAAGGGTGAGATCAAGGAGGGGATGTATGCAGACTTCTTCAATGTCCGGTTTTCGTCAATGCACAGGCTTGACCAGTCAAGGCTTCATTCAAAGAACTGGGAAACTCCCTTCAACGGAATGGACGTAGTTTTCCCTGAGAATGTCATGTTAAGGGGAGACCTGATAGTTGAGAATCGCGAGATTGTTTATGGAAGAACAGGGAAATACCTCAATGATCTAGATAAGTGAGAATTTCCGGAAGATATCCGGGATAGCCTCACCGTTATTCATCGGCGATATATAGTCGGAAACTTCTTTTAAAACCGGGTCTCCATTCTTTACAGTTGCCCTGTTGACGCCCTCAACAAACATGGAAAGATCGTTCTTGGAGTCTCCTACGACGAGTACATCTTCTTTTTCCAGGTGATGCAATTCCATCAGCTTTTTCAGTGCATATCCCTTATTCTGGCCCTTGTTCAGAACATGCCAGGAAAATCCGCTGTCAGTTATGTCGAGATTCCATCTGTCGGATTCAGACCTCACTTTTTCAATGTCATCAGCATCCATTTCGAAGGCCATTGAGCTGTACCTCCACACATTAGTAAATATTCCCCTTGCACTGCTTATTCCTGATATATAATCGAGAAATTTCTCTGTTTTGTCCTTCTCAAAGAATTTCTCAATCCTGTTCTGGTAATACATTACACCACCATTTTCTGCAAATACCTCATGCCTTATTCCAATGTATATTTGCAGCGCATACATCACCGGAATAACATTTCCGCTAACAAGGCATATAATTTTGCCATTGTCCTGTGCCTTCCTGATAGTGGTTATGGAGGATTCCTGTATCCTCCTGGAGCTGTCGGTAATGGTTCCATCCACGTCAAGTATGGCAAGCTTTACCATACTTCTGGATATTTATAGTTCTAATAACTCTTCTTTCCATGTCCCAGAAGACAATTGCATGGGATCGCATAACTGAATTGAACAGGAAGGCCCGTGAATTCAGGTCGGACAGCGAATTGTCATCCAACTGCATCATGGTGATGGAAAATATTGCCTCCAGGCTAGACATAACGCTTGCAAAAGAAATAAAACGATCATATTGCAAGAGTTGCAAAACGCTTTATGGAAACTTCCGCGTAAGGTTGAGAAAAGGAAGTGTGACTGTTGTCTGTGGAAATTGTGGAGATGTAAGAAGATTGCCATATTAAATTACCACCGCGTTCGGGGATGAAAAACCATGGAGGATTAGGACGCCAGAAACTTTTTAGATAATCCTAAAATTTCTGCACTTTGAATTCCGCCAGTTAATATCCGTGCAAACCATGAAACTCTGATGGAAATGACAGAGGAAAAAAAGAAAGACACAAAGCAGAACGCCAGGGAATCTGGTGAGAAATTCGGAAAGGCAACAAGTGACGCGTACAACACAATAAGCACAAAGACAAAGGCCGCCTACAACGCGTCAAAGGATTTCATAGAAGGGGCTAGAAAGGGATCTGGCAAAAAAAACAAGAAGACTTAGATCATATTTGAACAAGATCAAAGATACCCCCTTTTTTCTTATTCCACATTAAGTTTAAGCGGAACCTGAATCAGGAACAGCCTAATCATTGAGTGTCTCTATCTGGAAAGTAACCTTGAATCCTTCCAGCGTAGCCTGTATTTTGTCAGCGAACCATATTGAATCCTCGGTTGTTGCATTATCACCCCATTCATATATCATGTCCTGCTCGCCGATTACGGGTTTAAATCCAAGTGACCGCAGCCTGTTTATCACTTCGCTTGGCTTGGCGCCTTCACTGGAAAATGCAACTTTAAGATAAGTCTTCATTGGTTTCTTCCTTACATTGGAGAATCCTATATATTTTTTTCCTGTAAAGTTTATCCGGGAAATTTAGTATTTTATGCACTTCGGATAATGGCATAAATATAATTGTGTATATAATATTTAAATAAATTCAGTTTTTCCTTTCCCTGATCTTTGAAGGCCACCAGTTGAATTTCTTTAGGATCAGCATCACAGAAGGCACGAAGAATGG
Organism: Thermoplasmata archaeon; assembly: GCA_021801305.1. Lineage (GTDB taxonomy): Archaea > Thermoplasmatota > Thermoplasmata > Thermoplasmatales > Thermoplasmataceae > Oxyplasma. The sequence continues at coordinate 703 of JAJYYD010000037.1, read as the reverse complement.
CCAGCTTATAAATGTGTCCACAAGCACTCCAAAGGCAAGACCAATGCCTATCTCCTGGATTATGCCTATTCCACTGAAGTACAGTGATCCGAAGGTAGCAAAAAGGATTGTCCCAAGGGTTATTATCACTCCACCGTTCTCTATTATACTGGTCCTTATTGCTTCCTGGTCGCTGACACCTTTCAGAACATCCTCCCTGACCCTGGAGACCATGAATATATCATAATCCAGGCCAACAGCCAGAAGAGTTATGAAAACAAACATTGGAAGGAATATGAGGAGTGGCAATTTCTCCAGGTAGTAAAGCAGACCGTATGAAAATGACAGTGCAATCACAACCGAGGCTATAACCATGAAGATGAGCCTGAGAGGAGTAAGTGCCGAGCTTAACTGTATGAGCAGGACTACAAAAATGGCGATTATAAGAATTGGAACCATCTTTGTGAATGCGCTGGACGTAAACGAGTAAGCGTTGTTGAGACCTTCTGTCTCTCCCCCCACGTAAACTTTGCTTACAGACGAATCTCCTCTGGAAAGGGAAGCTGCCATGGATTTTACGGTATTGCTGGAAGACGTTATCCATGCCAGGTTGGACAATTGAAAATCTATCACTGCGAAAGAGCTGTTTGTTCCGATATATGTGTTCATCTGTGATGAATATGTGGACTTCTGGGAATCCGGTATGCCTGTCAAATTGAAGGGA
>JAJYYD010000083.1 GCA_021801305.1 Thermoplasmata archaeon | reverse complement strand
GGTCTCTGCATAAAGCACAAGTCACACACCGGCCTTGGAAACGTCGTTGTGACAAACCGCTGTGATCTCTCATGCTGGTACTGCTTCTTCTATGCAAAGGAGAACGAGCCAATATACGAGCCTTCACAGGACCAGGTAAGGATGATGCTCAGAAGGATGAGGAACGAGAAACCTGTCGGTGCAAACGCAGTGCAGATAACAGGCGGAGAGCCTGCAATCCGCGATGATATCATCGATATAATCAAGATAGCAAGGGAAGAGGGCTATGAGCACATACAGCTCAACACAAACTCAATAAGATCGGCATTCGATCCGGATTTCCCAAAGAAGATAAGGGGTGCAGGATCAAACGTCATATACACGAGCTTTGACGGTCCGACACCCAGATCCAATCCAAAGAACTTCTGGGAGATACCTGCAGCACTTGAGAACTACAAGAACGCACCACTTGGTGTTGTCCTGGTACCAACAGTGATAGGTGGAGTGAATGATGCATATCTCGGTGACATGATAAGGTTCGGCCTTTCAAACATAGATGTTGTAAGGGCAGTGAACTTCCAGCCTGTAAGCCTTGTGGGAAGGATGCCCGACAGGATGAGGGAGAAGCAGAGGATCACCATACCCGGTGCAATAAAGAAGATAGAGCAGCAGACTGACGGAATGATAGGAAGGGAGGACTTCTTCACCGTTCCATCAACAGCAAAGGTCTCAGACTTCATAGAGCAGCTGAAAGGAAAGGAGATGTACAAGCTCTCAATACACTTCGCCTGCGGAATGGGCACATACATATTCAAGGACGGGGACAAGGTCACACCGATAACAAGGTTCATCGACGTCAGGGGCATGTTCGAATACATAGGTGAACTTGCAGATGAGATGAGGGGATCAAACTTCAAGTCCATAAAGAAGGTATCAACAACATCCAGGCTTCTCATGAACCTGAGGAAGTTTGTCGACTACGAGAAGGCACCAACAGACTTCAAGCTCAAGGACATGGTGTACAATGCATTCACCGATGGGGATTACCATGGACTCAAGGCATTCCACTACAAGAGCATGTTCATCGGCTTCATGCACTTCATGGATCCGTACACATACGATGTGGACAGGGTTGAGAGATGCGACATACACTATGCAATGCCTGACGGAAGGGTTGTTCCATTCTGTGCATTCAATGTGATACCTGAACTCTACAGGGATGCAACACAGAGGAAGTATTCCATACCTGCAAGAACATATGAGGAGAGAACAGGAAAGGTACTGAAGAAGGACAAGTACTTCAGGGACTACAGCAAGGAGGACAAGAAGAACATCATCGCCTTCTACGAGAGAAGCATAGGAAGAAAGCTCAGGGAAGACGAGATCGGGCTGAACCTTGACGAACCAATACCGGTCATATCATCAGAAAAGCCTGAGTAAGGCTTTTCAAGATATTTAATTTTAAATTGTTTAATAAACTCTATTGATCTTTCTTATTAGCATATTCCAGGTAATGGAGTTCAAATTTTTTTCATCCGGGTCAAAAACCCTGGCAGCAATCGAGAAATATCGTATGGCCACAATCGGGACACGCAGGGTTGTGCCTGTAACCGTAGCAGTATTTGCAAACACAGGATTCATCAACACAATCTGCACACATTTTTACCAGTTTTCAATAGTAACAAGGTTAATAAATCTTAGTTTGCAGCACACCAGGAATCCAAGTCAACTGAATTTCACCCGAAACTGTTCATATCAGCGAAACCTGTCCGGATTGAACATGTAGTCGTCCATATTTTTCATTACAGTATCACGTCTGGAATTAAGTGTCTCAAAGAATCCGGTTATCTTTTCATAAGCGATCATTTTCATTTCCCCGCTTAGAATCTGCCCACTCCTGTATTCCTCGTAAATTTTAGAGGCCTTTGCCATATCAGGTTCCAGCATCCGGTAGGTGTTAAACGCAAAATCTACATCAGGATTGGCACCAAGCCTGCGCTGTTCTTCCATTGTATCACGACCACCTGAAAAAGCATATTTCATAAGCTTCCTCTTTATGGTTTTGCTGTCATCATCCAGGTATATGCCTGAGCTTTCATCAGAAGAAGACATTTTTCCGGATCCCTTGAGTGACGGAATAAACTTGGAAATTATCGAAGCGGGTTTTTCATAACCCAGCTTTGGAAGTATATCCCTGGAAATCTTGAAATGTGGGTCCTGGTCTATTGCATAGGGTATGAGGCAGGGGACGTTATGCCCGGTTATGGCACTTACTATGAAAGCTGGCACAGACTGGATACTTGTAAAGAAGAATTTTCCGATGTTGTCGCTGTCCTTCAGGCCGAATACAGATTTAACGGTTGAAGCAGTGATGTGCTTGGCTACTTTTATTCCATAATTATACAACAGGCCAGAATTCTTTGAATCCACAAGGATATGGGTCTTCTCAGGCTTAAAACCCAGACTCAGGATATCCAGGATGTTACTTCTGGTATACTTTTCAAGCTCTTCCTGACTGGTATCCCTGAAAATATACTTTTCGTCATCAGTGATCTGTATTATAAGATCCACATCGAACCTTTCCTGGAGCCATTTTGTAAACATGAATGGTATGAGATGCCCGAGATGCATTTTTCCCGAAGGGCCTCTTCCGGTGTACAGGTAGAATTTCCTCCCTTTTCTGTATCCGTCAAGAAGCTGATCAAGGTCCCTGTGAGCAAAAAATATGCCGTACTGTATGAACCGGTGTACCTCACCTGCAAGGTCTCTAATCTCATCCTTCAGATGGTCGTCTATGATCTTCGCGCCAAATTCAGTGGCTACCCTTTCATACTGGGCTTCCTGAAATGTATCTGATACATCCCAGGGAGTAATTTCATGTTCATCTGTCATTTCTCACTCTCTTTCCAATCAGATTTTCATAAAAAGATCTTTGTTCATAGCCTGCTTCATGCTATTCAGATCTCCGGGCTTGAAGATTCCGTATTCGGTTATGAAGGCGGTGACATACCTGTTTGGAGTGACATCAAAGGCAGGATTCCTTGCATTGCTTCCCGCAGGTCCTATGCGGTTTTCATTCACAAACAGGACTTCGTCCTGGTTCCTCTCCTCAATGGGTATTTCATCTCCGGTCTTGATGTTGAAATCAAAGGTGCTTCCAGGCGCAGCAACATAAAATGGGATTCCGTTCTCTTTCGCAAGCACTGCTTTCTCGTATGTCCCAATCTTGTTTGCGAAGTCTCCGTTGGAGGCAATCCTGTCCGCCCCGACTATTGCGAGATCTATCTCCCCTTTCTTCATGAAGTACCCGGCAGCGTTGTCGGCAATAATGGCATGTTCTATGCCTTCCTGCCCGAGTTCCCATGCAGTAAGTTTTGCTCCCTGCAGTCTGGGCCTGGTTTCATCTACAAATACAAATATATTCTTTCCTTCCTTGTGGGCAAACCTCATGGGGGAAAGGGCAGTTCCCCAGTCAAGAACAGCCAGTGCCCCTGCATTGCAGTGAGTAAGTATTCTGGCATTTTTTCCTATGAGTTCATTTCCATACTCCCCTATCTTCTTGCTTCTTCCCAGGATTTCATTGGCATATCGCTGTGCCGCTGAGGGGTCAAAATTATTCTCCTTCATGTATTTGATCGCCTTGAACAGATCATACGCGGTTGGCCTTGATTTTGATATTTTTTCAACCGCCTCGTTCATGTCTTCATCATTCTTTTTTGCCATTGCAAGGCCATATGCTGCTGTAACACCAATTGCCGGTGCACCTCTTACAAGCATGTCCCTGATGGAGTGAACAATGTCATCACTGTTTTTTGCCGTGAATATCTCGATCTTCTCAGGAAGTTTCCTCTGGTCAATCAACTTCACGCCCTCATCATTCATCCAGACAGCGAACAGGGTCTTTACCTCTCCATCTATATTTACCTTCATAACACCAAATCCGTTTGAACCTTATAGATATAACTCTGGAAATGCCATTTAAAGAAGACTTTTTATATTATCTTCCGGGACAGAATCAAGGTCAGAATAAGGTCTTCTCATATATCCTGACGGCGTCTCACCTATGATGTACTTCCGGAAAAGATAGTTGTGTATGACGGGGTTCTCATAGGCTGAAACAATTTTCATCAGTTCCTTAATTTTTGCTGCAGATTCCCCTGCATCAGGAGTACCCTTTGCAATTTTCAGCGTATTCAGGGAAAAATTAGCTGATGAGCAGATGCCACCGGTTGCCCCCATTTTCATGGAATCATGGAGAAGGGTGTCTTTCCCCTGAAAAACTTCCAGCCCCTTAATTGCCAAAAATTTACTGAAAGTATCAAGGTCTCCGCTGCTTTCCTTTACACCTTTCACATTGGAATATTTGTCATGAAGCATAGAGACAACTTCAGGTTTGAGATTCTTCCCCGTGAGTCCCGGGTTGTTGTAAAGGTAGAAATCTGCATCCACATTTTCAAGCACACTGCCAAAGTAGCTTAAGAATGTTTTATCAGAATAATTATGGTAATATGGGTTTATGAGAACAATAGTTTTGTAACCGAAATCCACTGCTTCCCTTCCCAGACTTGTTGTTTCGTCAAGATCATTCCTGGAAATTCCAGCCAGCGGGGTAACATCTCCCGATATTTTGTCCATGTATATTTTCAATACCTCTTTATGCTTCTTGTATGAAAGTGCAGCAACTCCCCCGGTCGAGCTTCCAGCGAAGAGTCCGTCAAACCTGTTTTTCTTCGCGTATTCAGTCATGACTTCAACCGCTTCAGGGTCTATCTGCTGGTTCCTGAAAGGTGTAAGGGCAGGTATTATTATTTTACCAGAATTCATGCCCGTAAATATCCATTATAAATATACCTCTTTTGAAAGGGACGAATCGGAACAGGACATTCTAAATTGCACTGGAAACTCATAATTTTCAAACCAAAAATCAATCTATTGGTAAAGTCGGCAGGAACCACTCTACAGGTTGAATTTTATAAAGCGAAAATGGAATAAGATCAATGTGTGATGAGTCACTTGAGGTGAATGCCCCCTATTTATGACTTAACGATAGAGCAGGCGTGCGGATATTCCCTTATAATGCTAAGGGATCAGTCATGGATGCAAAATATGGTGGTAAGGAATCTTTATATTAGCCCATCATATTAAGATGGGCACTAGCCGGCTTGGGCCCGTAGCTCAGCTAGGTAGAGCGTCTGGCTTTTAACCAGGTGGTCGGGGGTTCAAACCCCCTCGGGCCCGCAAAAGAGGGATAAAATGGGGAAGTTTAACGTACTGCAGCATGATTTGGTTCCAGAACATCACTTAGTTCCAGTGGAAGAAGAAGATAAGGTTTTAAAGGAGTTGGACATTTCTAAAGATCTGTTACCCAAAATTAGTAGGAATGACCCGACAATCAAGGCGCTCGAGGATATTCATGGAAAGCTTGATAACGGTCGAATTATCAAGATTATCAGGAAGAGTCCGACCGTTGGTTATTCCATTTACTACCGGGTTATCAGCGGAGAGGTTTTTAAATGAAAGAGTTAATTGAAGTTTTTTTCCGTAATGAAAGCGTGGTAAACCACCAGATAGATTCGTATAATCATTTTATTGCAACAAAGGGGAACCCGGACAACGGGATGCAGCAGATTGTTGACGATACAAAAGTTTCAGATGAGGACGAACCAGGAACAATGACTCTTGACCAGAGCAAAACTGGCGGAAGGGAGATCAAGATATATTACGGCAGGACCAGGGAAAATGGCAAACCCGTAGGGGAGCCGACAATCTGGACTGACAAACCGGAAATCAAAGAAGCATCTGGAGCTTCAAACCAGATAACGCCAAATGAAGCGCGCCTCAGGGACCTTAATTATCTGGCCCCGGTGACACTGAAAGTCAGGATAGTTGAGGATGGACTTGAGAAAGAACCTGAGAACATAAAAATCGGCGACATACCGGTAATGGTTCGTTCAAAGGTGTGCACGCTTTATGGATCAAATCTTGATTCATATATTGAAAAGAACAATGGACCTATTAATGCAACCCGGAAGGAAAAGTTGCAATATATAGGTGAAGACCCGGACGACTCGGGAGGATATTTCATCATCAGCGGGTCGGAAAGAGTTATAGTTTCACTGGAAGATCTTGCACCGAACAAGATTCTTGTTGAATATGAAGAAAAATACGACAGCAAGATCGAGGTTGCCAAGGTCTTCTCACAGAGGGGTGGATTCAGGGCTTTAACTGCAATGGAGAAGGGAAGCGACGGTATTATAACTGTATCGATTCCCAGCGTTGCAGGGACAATTCCTCTTGTTATACTCATGAAGGCACTTGGAATGGAAAAGGATGTTGACGTTCATGATTCAATTGCATCCGGACATGAAATGGACCCAATAATTTACGCCAATATAGAAGAATCAAAGAATCCTAAAATATTTCCTCCTAACGGTGTCAACAATCTGGAAGATGCAATAGCTTACCTTGAAAAAAGGTTCGCTGCAGGCCAGGCAAAGGAATTCAGGGAAAAGAAGGTATCACAGATGATAGACAAGTCCCTTCTTCCACACCTGGGTGACAGCAAGGAAGACAGGCTGAAGAAGGCAATATATCTGGGAAGAATGGCAAGATCACTTCTGGAACTTAACCTTGGAATGAGGAAAGAGGACGATAAGGATCATCTAGCAAACAAGAGAATAAAGTTGACCGGGGATCTTCTGGACGAACTTTTCAGGAATTCCTTCCAGTCAGTAATGAAAGATCTGAAATACCAGCTTGAGAGGACATATAACCGCAAGAAGGGAATCAGGCTGAGGCCGGCAGTAAGGCAGGATCTTCTGACCCAGAAGATACTTCATGCAATGGCAACAGGCAACTGGATAGGCGGAAGAACAGGTGTATCACAACTGCTTGACAGAGTTTCAAATGTCAGTACCCTCAGCCATCTCAGACGAATTATTTCACCACTTACAAGATCACAGCCACACTTCGAG
>JAJYYD010000020.1 GCA_021801305.1 Thermoplasmata archaeon | reverse complement strand
AATAAGAGATGCTATGCCATGGAACTGGTAGCAGATGGAAACATTATAAGATCACTAAACAGAAGTGAATTGAGAAGGAAGGTTCTTTTCTATTTGCTTTCAATATATCCTTACAGATCCTATCTTTCGGAGATATCGAGAGCAATAAAGTCGGACCCTTCAAACGTTAAGGGATGTCTTGAAGGATTAGGGGTAAGGTACACAGGTGAGGAGTCACTTGTCGGACTTGGTCTTATTTCTGTGGAACAGACAAAAAATGGTTTCAGGTATTTTAAGGTCAACCAGGAATACATTGAAGACGTGAAATCCCTGAAGTCAATGTTTAACCACAAGAAAGTTTTTGCAGTTGAGATAGGGTAATTCAGCCCATTCTCAATTTACTTTCCGTTTTGCAGTTTATAATACTCAAATATTACAACGTGTTAACAGATGGACTTTGGGAACAAATTCTCTGTGCACGGTATCAGTCCCTCAGTTACGTCCTGATTTTTTATAAAGTGTTTTGTTCAATATTGACATTAATTGAACGTTTAACAGGAAACGAAGTATTGATAACTATTCAAAATAGGAAAGGCTTATTTATTAAATTTTAATAAAGAGGTGTGGAAAATTCAATGGAATCTGTAGATGAATGGGTAAAGAAACTAAACGTTTCCAGCACAAAGGACGTGCAGGTTCCCAAAATTCTCTTTGATCAGGTGATAGGGCAGGAGGAAGCAGGGGATGTTGTGAAAAAAGCTGCGCTCCAGAAGAGGCATGTCCTTCTCATAGGGGATCCTGGGACAGGAAAATCAATGCTTGCGCAGTCCATGGTGGATTTCCTGCCTAAAGAAGATCTTGAGGATATAATCGTTTTCCCAAATCCTGAGGACAGCAACAGGCCGAAGGTCAAAACACTCCCTGCAGGTAAGGGGAAGGAGATAATCCGGCAATACCAGATTAAAGCAGAGAGAGAAAAAAAGGACAGATCCCGCAGTATACTTTTCATTATTCTTTCAATAGTATTCCTTGGCGTTGTTTTTGCTTTTATCCTGTCCGATTGGATAATTGTATTCTTTGCAATAATGGCAGCAGCGTTTGTTTACATGGCCATGGCAATAAACCCTGCAATGAGGGCCGAGAGGGCTATGGTTCCAAAATTACTGGTGTCTCATTCTCCCAATGACAAACCACCATTCATAGATTCAACAGGTGCACATTCAGGGGCCCTACTTGGTGACGTGAGACACGATCCTTTTCAATCAGGTGGTCTGGAAACTCCAGCACATGACAGGGTCGAAGCTGGAAACATTCATAAAGCCCACAGAGGGGTACTTTTCATCGATGAAATGAACCTTCTCAGGCCGGAGAGCCAGCAGGCCCTTCTTACGGCAATGCAGGAGAAGAAGTATTCAATATCCGGCCAGAGTGAGAGAAGCGCTGGTGCAATGGTTCAGACAGAACCCATTCCATGTGATTTCGTTCTTGTCGCAGCTGGAAACCTGGATGCAATTCAGGGTATCCATCCGGCTTTAAGATCGAGAATCAGGGGTTACGGATACGAGGTATACGTAAACAACACAATGGATGATAACGAGGAGAACAGGAAAAAGATCGTCCAGTTCATAGCCCAGGAAGTCATCAAGGACAAGAAGATTCCGCATTTCAATTCAGATGCAATTACTGAAATTGTCAAGGAAGCACAGAAAAGGTCAGGAAGAAAGGGAAAGCTTACCCTCAGGCTGAGAGAACTTGGAGGCCTGGTAAGAGTGGCCGGCGATATAGCCATCAGCGAGAAATCTGACGTGGTTACTGCTGATCAGGTAATGAAAGCAAAGAATCTGAGCAAACCTCTGGAGCAGCAAGTGGCTGACAGATCGATAGAGATAAGAAAATCATACAAGACATTCATAAGTGAAGGCTCAAAAGTCGGAATGGTGAACGGCCTGGCAGTTCTTGGTGCAAATTCCGGTATGGCAGATTTCACGGGTATTGTTATGCCGATCGTCGCAGAAGTCACGCCATCGCAACATAAGGGAAACGGCTCAGTGGTTGCAACTGGAAAACTTGGGGAAATAGCAAAAGAAGCTGTACAGAATGTTTCAGCAGTGTTCAAAAAGCTTAGTGACATTGACATTTCAGATATGGATATACATATACAGTTCGTTGGTTCATATGATGGTGTAGAGGGTGATTCCGCAAGCGTTTCAATAGCGACAGCAGTCATTTCTTCAATAGAGAACATACCAATAGACCAGAGTCTTGCAATGACTGGATCGTTAAGTGTAAGGGGAGCAGTTCTTCCGGTAGGCGGTGTAACTGCCAAAGTGGAGGCTGCTATAGAGGCAGGGCTCAAGAAAGTCATTGTGCCAAGGTCTAACTATGATGATATTGTGCTTGATTCAAACCACCAGAACAAGATACAGATAATACCTGTGGATACTATCGAGGATGTTCTGGAAAATGCACTTGTGGAGACCCCTGAGAGACAGAAATTTTTCTCAAGGATAAAGAGCTTCATAACCCCGAAGGGATTCAGTGGCCAGCAGGGAATAGCTGGAAAAAATGCAGCCTGAAATCTCCTATATATTTTTTAAGGAACCAATAGATGATCAAAAGCTTATTTCTGTTATTTCAAGCATACATGGGTTTATATGTATTCTCAATCCGGATGCTATAGTTTCGGAGGTCCAGATAATGGCTGCTTACGCCCATCTCAGCAGGGATAATGATGTGGCGAAGAGAGTGAAGGACAGATCGTTACGCCTGATGATCCATATTTCAGGGGAAAAGCAGATTAAGAAAGCAAGGGATGGAGTGGGGTTCAGAAATGGAATGGAAAAGGCTATAGTGGTTTATGAGAACAGATCAGTTTTTGAAAATTTCATATCAGAACTTAAAATGGCTGAAGTATCGAACCAGTCTTTTGTTCCTCATGACGATAGGCAATTTGACAGAATTGTTTTCCCAAGGACTGCCATGTCGGATTTTCAGTCCTGAACCCTGAAATCTGAAAAATTTTATCACATCCAATTAGATACCTTTGCATGGAAAAATTTCTTGCATTCTTCGGGCATATCAACATAGATATCAAGATCAGGGTTAAGGACGTAAATAAAGCCGGTTCACAAAGCGCTGAAAACGTTGAAGAACTTTTTGGCGGAACTGCGGGTAATTTTGCAATGGTTGCAGCAAAGATCAGGGTACCATTTGATCTGTATTCTTCAGTTTCCTCCCAGACGCACAGGCGATACCTGGATTATCTTCGTTCAATTGGAATAGACACTTCCCATATCGATATAGGGGATAAGACATCCGGGCCGGTATGCTACATAATCACTGATGGAGAAGGCCAGAGAGCATTCATGCATCAGGGTCCCATAGAAAACTGGAAAGCATCTGAGGGGTTTTCCGAACAAAACTATCAATATATCGATCTAGGAACGGGGCCCGCAAACGAATACATGAAAATTGCCGGATCGGCAGAAAGAAAAAAAATTGTATTTGATCCGGGCCAGGAATTATCCTACCGGTACGATGACGAATCCACCAGATTCATGGTCGATCACAGTGGCATGTCAATTGTTAATTCCGATGAATTCAAGATATTGAAAAAAAGACTTGAGAGATTTGGAGAGGCACCGGAAAATATCCTGGAAAATTTCATTGTGACAAAAGGATCTGAAGGTTCAGAGATCCACAAAAATAATGAAATAATTAAGATACGAAGCCTCGAAGTTCACAAAATCAATGATACGGTGGGAGCCGGGGATGCCTTCAGGGCAGGCCTTTATTTCGGTATATATAATCATTACGATTTGACCGATGCAGTAATTTTTGGAACCATAACGGCTGCAGAAGCTATCCGGAAACCTATAGCCGATTTCAGCATGACTGCGGATCAGCTTAAAGAATCCTTCGAAAGAAACCGGGAGAGTCTGATAAGTTAATGCTGGTGGAATGGTTGATTCCATCTATCCGGCAATCACCAATAATTATTAATCTGGCATGAATTTAGTTCCCATGAACATATACTCTTTTGAGGGAAGAATTCCAAGAATAGATGAAAGCTCTTACGTATCACCCAGTGCGTCTGTCATAGGAAAAGTAACAATTGGAAAAAATGTCTGGATCGGGCCTGGAGCTGTCCTTAGAGGGGACTACGGTGAAATTGAAATTGGAGACTACACTGCGGTGGAAGACAATTGCGTTATACACGCCAGGCCGGGGGAGAAAACTGTAATAGGCAAACATGTGACACTTGGTCATTTATCCCTTGTACATACCGGGACGATCAGTGACTGGGCAGTTGTAGGAATGGGTTCCGTAATATCAGACTTTGCCAGGGTCGGAGAATGGGCAGCAGTTGCAGAGGGGGCAGTTGTGAAGAACAGGGCAGAAATCCCTGACAGGAAAATAGCAGCCGGTGTGCCAGCAAAGGTTATAGGGGATATAAATCAGGATTACATTGAATTATGGACAAAATACAAGGAGAACTACAACACATTCGCAAAGCGTTATAAGGAAAACCTGAAGCCTCTTGAAGCGAAACAGTACATTATATAAGTTATTTCATAATTAACTCAAGTGATCTGCCATGTTTGAAATAAAAGACGTAAAAATGAGAAAAATAATAGATTCAAGGGGGAATTACACTGTTGAAGCTTCAGTTATTCTTGACGGAAGCTGCGGAGTTGCCTCCGCGCCTGCCGGAGCTAGCACCGGTGCCACTGAAGTACTGGCATTTCCCAAAGGCGGAGTGGATTCGGGAATTGAATTTTTCAAAAGAAATGTAAAATCATCACTTTTGGGTTTCCACGCAATAAACCAGATAGAGCTGGATTCTATGCTCAAAGACCTGGACGGATCAGGAAATTTTTCCAATCTGGGCGGAAACCTGGCAACAGCCATCTCAATGGCCAATGCAAAGGCAGTTGCGAACTCACTCAAGATACCTCTATACAGATACGTTGGAGGAAACCTGGCCAATTCAGTGCCAAGGCCAATGGGGAATGTCATTGGTGGAGGCAAACACACAAGAAACGGTACAACAATCCAGGAGTTTCTGGTATCAAGTCAGGGGAAGACATTCCTGGATTCAGCATATACAAATGCAATGGTGCACAGAAGAATAGGGCAGATGCTTTCAGATAAGTTCAAGGATCAGAGCATCGGCGTTGGGGATGAAAGGGCATGGACTGCCAACATATCTGACGAAGAGGCCATAGATATTTTGAAGGAGGCAGTTAAAGAGATCTCATCTGAAAGAAAGATGGAAATTAAGATCGGAACGGATTTTGCCGCTTCCTCGTTCTTTGAAAATGGAAAGTATGTCTACAGGGACAGGAAACTTAACCAGGACCAGCAGATTGACTACGCTATCAGCATGGTCAAGGAACATGGGTTCTACTTTCTGGAGGACCCCATGGACGAAGCTGATTTTGAAGGATTTGCAAGGGTTACTGCTGCGGTAAGGGATAAGGCAATCGTGGTGGGTGATGATCTCTATACAACAAATGCTGAAAGAATAAAGAAGGGCGTGGAAATGAAATCCACCAATGGAGTTCTGATAAAGGTGAACCAGATTGGCACACTAACTGCAACCTATGAGGCGGTGAAGGTTGCCACAAGGGCCGGGATGAAAAACACAATTTCGCACAGGAGCGGAGAAACAACAGATAACTTTATTGCACACCTGGCAGTTGCTTTTTCTTCCACCTTCATTAAATCCGGTACTATAGGGGGAGAGAGGCTGGCCAAACTGAATGAACTTGCAAGAATAGAGGAAGATCTCCTGGTTCTCTGAAATGCTGAACCTTGTGGGCATGGGGCTAAGGGGTACATTAAGCCTGACTCTCCAGGAAGACGAAGTCCTCAGGAAATCTGACAAAATTTATTTTGAGGCATATACTTCCATCGCTCCAGAGAATACCATAAAAGAACTGGAAGCCAGGTATTCGAAATCTGTCAGATCCCTGGATAGATCAGATGTCGAGAACCCTCTCGAGATAATCAAAGAGAGTCTCAGGGGGATCGTATCACTGATCGTTGTCGGGGATCCGCTCACTGCAACAACTCACAACCAGTTGAGATTCGAGGCAGAAGAATCAGGGGTGGTTGTGAAATGCTACGAAAATGCATCCATTTTAACAGCGGCTTTCGGTTACACCGGACTTTTTACATACAGGATGTCGCCACCAGTTTCACTTCCATTTCCAAATGAAAAATTCTTTCCCAGAAGCGTTTACGACAAAATAGCAAAGAATATCGAAAACAGGAGGCACAGCCTCATCCTTCTGGACCTCAGTCCCGGAAAAGGAATGAAAGTATCAGAGGCAGTGAAATACCTGCTAGAAATGGAGAAAAACTTCGGTTCCGGATTTTTAACAGAAGATAAAGAATTGATTGCAATATCGGATCTTGGGCATCAGGATGAAAAAATAGCCAGAGGTACTTTCAGGGATATGGTATCTTATGAAGGCGGAAAAATAAACTGCCTCATTCTTCCCGAGACTCCAACCGAAGACGAGGTGCGTTTCATGTCAAGGTTTTGCAGAAAAATCACTCTAGTTCAGTAATTTCCCTATTTTTTCTCTGATGAAATCTTCGGGAAGTCCAAACTTGCGGGCAGTTTCCTCTACACTGAGGTTATCCAGGAACGTGGTCAGGATCTCCCGGGTAACAGGGTCTGGTGAAAGTTCGGCCACTTTCTGGTTCAATTTTCCGAGAATTGCGTCTTTTTTCTTTACAAGCGTTTCACGCTGAAACATGATTTCTTCAATCTTCTGGTTTATATTTTCGAGGTGGGTTACAAGGTCAGACCCTTTTTCTGAGTTCACATCTATTTTAGCGTTCTCGTCTGCTTCAATAGGATACCTCCTCACCTCAATAAAATTTCTGGAATAGTCCACAACCATGGTTGAAAAGCCAGTGGGGCGGTAAATTTTGCGGGAGGCCCCGCTACTGCTTGGAATTACTCCAACAACACTTATGAGGTTCGCCCTGAGGAGCATTTCAAGCTGCTTGTTTATGGCCTGCTGTGATACTCCTATCATCCTGCTCATTTCAAAAGCATATGTATCGTCACGGATGAGCCTCCGGAGGATTTCCCTCCGGGTATTGTTTTCAAGGGCTTCAAAAAGGCCCTCTATCTCATCATCAAACATAG
>JAJYYD010000110.1 GCA_021801305.1 Thermoplasmata archaeon | reverse complement strand
TTTCCTTGATGTTCTTGCCCTTGTCGTCATATCATCCATACTGGTAATTGAAAAGTTCAGGCACTACCCCATGGAGGAGCTGAAGGGATAAACATGGATCCTGTACCGATCATAATAATCATCCTTCCGGGGCTTGCCAATATTTTCTACAGGGTCAACATAAGGCTTGCAGGCCTTGTCTCAGCATCACTTACCGTTGCTCTTTCCCTGTTCCTGTACATCCAGCTTCCACTGAACGGGCTATTTTACATAGACAGGATCACCTGGGTATTTATTGTCATGGTAGCATCGGTTTATCTTCTATCCACTCTCTATTCATGGGAATATGTCAGTTCAATCAAAAACAGGGGGATAAGCCAGAACAACTACTATCTTCTCCTGAATTTTTTCACAGCTTCCATGTTCTTCAGTCTTGTCATGAACAATTACGGCTTCATGTGGGTTGGTATTGAAGCCACAACCATATCATCAGCCCTTCTTCTCATAACAGAGAAGAGCGACGTATCTCTTGAGGCAACATGGAGATATATCATACTGGTCTCGGCTGGCGTAACCTTTGCTTTCATATCCATAATCCTTATCTATTACCATTTCGGCACGCTTGACGTTTATACAATTCTCCACAGCGGAGGTTCTGCTTCAGTTGCCATAAAAATTGCCGTAGCGGTTGCCCTGGTGGGTTTTGGAACAAAGGTTGGTGTATTCCCGGTGCACACCTGGCTGCCCGATGCACATAGCGAGGCCCCTTCCCCTGTGAGCGCCATGTTCTCCGGAGTCCTGTTGCCAGTTGCACTCTACGTTCTTTACCGGATCTATGAAATTTCCCCATTTCCACAGCTTTATACATGGTTTGCGGTCATCTCAATTGCAGCAGCTTCACTGTTCCTTGCATACCAGAGGAAGTACAAGAGGATGTTTGCCTACTCGACAATGGAAAACATGAACCTGGCACTCTTTGGTCTTGCACTTGGAGGCGTGGGTGTCATTGGTGCAATATTGCTTCTTGTTTCCCACAGCTTTGGAAAGGCAGGGGCATTCTATTCCTCGGGAAATATATTGAAAAGTTCAGATAAACGTGACATTGCACAGATAAACGGCATCTGGAAGGGAATGCCTTATACTTCCTCTTCGCTGCTTCTCTCATCTCTCGCTGTAACAGGAACTCCGCCATTTGGAACGTTTGTTGGGGAGTTCATAATACTATATGCTGCTGTGGTGACGCACGCGTTTCTGCAGTTCGGGATTGTACTGTTCTTCCTGATGGCGGCATTCATAAGCGTTAATTACAACATAACCGGAATGATATTCAGGGGTTCAAGTGATTTTAAGGAGCCAGGGAAATTAATGCCAATGATTTCACTCATCTCGTCAGTAATCCCCCTTATAATCGGTGTGGTCATAATAGGAGGTTTTTTCAATGTACTGGTATGAAGAGGGTAAACCTGACGGAAGATTCATAGGAAATACGAAAAAATACTCCATTTACGGGAGCCATTACAATTCAACCATTGAGGTCGTTCACGAAAAACCGCCAGAAAGAAAGCCTGAAGAGTTTATATTCGCCTATGGTCCATCGACCGGAGGCCTAATGGAATCGGTCGGGCTTGACATACTGACCCCCGGGGAAAAAATCACATCCATATCAGTGGATCCGACCTATAAACTCAGGAAAATCAAGGTTACAGGAATGGGCATACAGGATGCGCTTCTGAGGATTGAACGAATAAACGGTTTTCATTCGGCCTCTCACGCAATATGCTTCCTGAGGGCTGTTGAGGATGCCCTTCAGATTGAGGTTCCCGAAGAAGTGCAGTTCAACAGGATTGCCCAGATAGAGGCAGAAAGAATCAGGAGTCATCTGCTTGTCATACAGAAGCTGGCAGAATCGGCAGGATTCGGTGTTCCGGTCAACCAGCTTTCAATGATACGGGAAAAAGTTTCCAGGATAATAGGCACACAGTGCGGACACAGGTACTTCTTTGCTGTCAATGAGATCGGTAAGTCCCGCTTCATGATAGACAAACTTCAGGAAAAACTGCTTGAAGTCATAGGAGAATTCCGCATGATATCAGAAGGGCTGATGGAATCAAAGCTGTTTTTGAACAGGCTGCAGAACAATGGCATCAACAGGGATCCGGAAAGCACTGGCCCAGCTGCAAGAGGTGCGGGAATAAGGCATGATGCAAGGAATGAACTTCCTGTTCTTCCCTACGAACAGCTGGATTATTTTCCAATAGTGCGGGATGAAGGAGATGCATTCTCCCGCTTCATGATAAGAAGTGATGAAATCTTCCAGTCATATGACATCATAAAAAATATTCATGCATCCAAAAGTATTGAGAGGTTAGATTATGATCTCCAAAAAATGGGCGGAACCGGCATGGCAAGAATCGAAAGCCCATCGGGAGACCTTTTCTATTCAGTTGAGATAGAAAAAGGCAATGTTGTGGACATTGGCATGATATCGCCTTCCTGGAGGAATGTGCTGTCGTTCAGAAGGTCCATGGAGGGAAACATATTCACCGATTTTCACTTCAACTGGGAAAGCTTCGGGATATGGATTTCTGAGCTGGGGGTTGATCTCTCATGAAGAACGGAATCTGGTTCCTGAAGGGTGTGAGGAAGGGTGTAAAGACCGAGAAATTCCCCAGATCGGAACCGGTTGAAATTGCCAGATGGAGCACTGAGATAACTGGATCAGGAGAGGCAAACTGCCCTACTGACGCAATCACCAATGGAAAATGGGACATGACAAAGTGCATATTCTGCAGGCGCTGCCTTCCGGGTTATGAACCCACGGGGAAACATGAAATATTCACTGTTGGCGAAAAGATGCACCAGTTCAGGAAATCTTTCTTTATCTATCCATTGGACTCCGGTGCATGCGGGGCCTGCAATACCGAACTGCATGCGCTGACAGCACCACAGTACGATATGCACCGGCTTGGAATATTTTTCACCAACACACCCAGGCATGCTGATGCAATAGCAGTTATGGGTGTGTGGACCGAAGGCATGGAAGAACCCCTGAAAAGAGCCTATGATGCAATGTCGGATCCAAAGATGATAATACTGATGGGTGCGTGCGCAATTTCAGGTGGCATAATAGGGGAAGGCGCCCTCAAATCCGGGGAATACAATGTGGCAATTGCCGGTTGCCCTCCAAATCCTTACACAATACTTGCAGCCCTCATAAGGGCAAGAGGCGATTGAATGATCTCATGGCTGTTTCTTGCACCATTTGCGGTTTCGGTTGCAGTTTCAATCTGGAACAGGAAGGCGGGATATGTTGCTCTCGCCGTTTCATCTGCAATAATCCTGGCCGGGTCGTTCATTCACTTTGACTATATAGATTCCTTTGTTGTCATTGCCTCGCTGGTATGGATTTTCTCATCCTGGTTTTCAGTAAGTTATGGGGAAAAATATGGCAGATGGCTTGCACCAATGTTCGGTTCAACCATATTCGGAATGGTGGTCATACTACTTTCAAGGAACTACCTGGAATTCCTTGCAGGCTGGGAGACAATGTCCATATCCAGTTATGTGCTTATAGCAATGAACAGGAAGAATGACTATCCTCCGTTTGTATTCATGGCATTCAGCGAACTGAGCACTGTCCTCATAGTGGCAGGTGCAATTTATTCATTCTATCTCACGGGGGGAACAACCATAGCATTTACAAAAGTGGATTCTGTGATACCCCTGGTTCTTTTCACTCTCGGCGCACTTGTGAAAATGGGAATGGTCCCCTTCATGATCAGTGAATGGCTTCCAATTGCCCATGGAAACGCCCCTGCGAACGGATCCGCAATACTCAGTGCAACAATGACCCTGATGGGGGTCTTCGGAATAGTCCGGCTCATGCTCCTGAGTCCGCTCTCCCAGGTCTTTGGAGTGATTGTCATTGCCATTGGGGTGCTTTCGGTAATCTTTGCCTCCCTTTTCGCATATGTGTCAGAGCATGCGAAGATGCTTGCCGGCTTCAGCACAATAGAGAACAACGGTGCAATTCTTGCAGCCATTGGCTTTTATATGATAGCCCAGACGGCAATATTGAGGGATTTTTCCCTTGTGGTCATAGTTATATTCAGCCTTTCGCACTCGCTTTCAAAAACAGGTCTTTTCCTTGGAATCGGTGCCTCCGGAAAAGAGCATTTCCTTGACGAGGGATTGAGTTCTTCAAGGTTTTCAAGGATAGGTGAAGTGCTGAGCACAGCCTCGCTTTCAGGCCTTTTTCCCACAATAGGGGGATTGGGGACATGGATGATTCTGGAAATGTTTTTCATGGGTGCATCCTTCCTGGGGTATCTGGGAATAGTGTCAATCATCGCAGGATCACTCATAGCAATAGGGGAGGGGTTTGCTACTGCCGCAATGATGAAGGCATTTGTATTCACCCAGCTCAGGAATGGAAAGGCCAGGGGCATGAAGAATGAACATGCGGTAGTCTTCTCCATTGGAGTCATACTCATACTTCTGTTCATACTGTCCCCTCTTTTTGTGGGTCCTGAATTCCTGGGTGGGCTTCCAAGCGTATTCGTGTTCAACGGTTTCACCATACAGTCCAGGTTTGCTGCCGCGGACTTCGGCCTTGTATCCCCGGATTACGTCTTCGGCCTGCTGGCAGTATTTTCACTTGCAACTTATGCAATATTCAGGAAACCTGACACCAGGTCTGTACCTGTCTGGAGGGGAGGCAGGGAGTTCACGGAGGATTACACTCCATATGCATTCTCGAACAACATAAGGCTGATGCTCAAGAAGATACTGAGGCCTGGAATCGGTGAGCGAAGTCAGTATATGGCAATATCTGATGGCTTCTGGGCGTTTATGATAATACTGACAAGATCCTACAGAAAGGTGGCAAAAGGTTTCACTCTCGGTTTCATGAACAGTTCAATAAGGTGGTACATGATTTACATGATCCTGGCTTTCATGATTGTCCTGTTGCTGGCAATCCTCATCTGAATGCAGGGAATTACCATATTCCATCCATATTTTCAGGAAAATGACATTCTACAGGTTAAGCACCGATCTTTTCGTGTATATTGGGGAATTCTTCTCATCCATAAACATGGACCTGAAATGTCCGGTATTCGAAGCAGGTTCCATATTGATATTCAATGATGAGAATCCTACTCTTTCAAACATGGATTTGGCTATGTTTATATCAGAGGTATACAGGGAAGCATCGGTCCCCGATGCATTAACATTGCACATGTCAACGATCTCCTGGAGGGAATCAACCCTGTATATGGACATCACTGGCCCGAATACACCTTTCACCGACAATGGCCCATTATTGCCAGTACAGTCCAGAAGAACGGGATAAATGAAAGGGGATCTTATATTTAGATCGAGGATAGGATATGATCCGGACCTTACCTCCTCATCCAGGATATCCGAGGTCATTGAGACTATGGCCGCACCTGCCATGGGACCTATTGAGGTATCGGGATCCGAAGGATCACCGACCTTCATGGATGAGAGTATCTCAATGAACCTGTTCATAATATATTCCGAAACATCCCTGTGTACAATGATCCTGATGGATCGTATGTAGCTCCCGCCAGTTGCCAGAAACAGTGCCTTTGAAATTGATTCCGCTGTAGTGTCGAGATCTGCATCGTTCCAGATTATTGCGTAGCGGTTTTCCGGCCTTTTTTCAAAGTTTTCAAGCATGGTGAATTCATGGAACTCGTTATCATCAAAAACAAGCTCCCAGTTTCCCTGGGTTTCATCGGTCAGGGCCAGTATTTCATCCAGTATGCCTGATTCCTCAGTAAGAATTGGCTGAACAGCATGTTCCGGCAACGGCGTCTTCTCAATGAAAGAGATAAGTTTCAGTGATGGTGTGGGTGCAATTCTGGACGGAAAGATCAGAAGGGTATTTCCTGTGGCAATTGAAGCGGCAATCTTCAATGCCGCACTTAAAAGAGGGTTCCCGTAATCACAAGTACCAGCTACAGTCCCCCTGGCAAAATTCCTGTAAAGAGAATAACTGCCTGCTTTTCCTGGCAATGAATAATTCATTGGTCCACAGGAATCGGTGCCCAACGCCTGTATTGCAGCTTCCATAATATTTTTGGCCGCCGTCACCTCGTTTGAGGCGAGTATTTTCGGCTTTCCTGTTTCTTCCGTGATGAGGCTGGAGAGAGAATCCTCCTCTTCCTCCATCATGTTCAGAATCATCTGCAGTGCCCTGGATCTGTCGAGTTCATTCAATGTCCCCATTGACCTGAAAGCCTCCCTGCTCTGCCTCACTATCCCGTTAATGGAAGTCCTGTCGGAAGTCTCATATGTCCTTGCCAGGTTTCCCGTGAATTTGTTAAATACATCCATTGTGACAAATAGCCTTACATGGTTAATTAATATGGCTTTCCCGGCATGCGCAAAGAATAATACTCTAATCAAAATTCACTGTGGGTTGGGTTGAGGAGAAGATCATACATCATTGTATTCTGGGGAATATACCTTGTGGCAATGCTGTCAATTTATGTTGTAATACCAAGGTTTTTCCCTTCACAGTCAAGCTTTGTTGATTTCGTGCCATTCTTCTTCTTTTTTCCATTTATCAGTCTTGGAAGGAACAGGCAGAACCGGAATGGTGGAACGGCAACAACATCCGATGGAACCAGTGCCGCGGACAGGGACAATATTGATTATGGGTATTCCAGCATGAACGACTATTCAGAATTCGGGTTATCTCCACGAAAAAAGAATTACGGGCCGTATTTCATAGGTATAGGCATAATAGCGGTAGGGATAATTGTACTGGTATACTTCCTCCTCCATTGATCATATTTTGCCCATAATTCTTCCGTAGAGGTAGACAGACACAAACTATTGCAAATATTAATGTAAAATTCAAATACCCTGTTGCCAATCCATATCAGTGATTACGTATTTTCTGGACTCTATTGCGCTGGTACTTGGGCTTCTTTTAACACTCCTGATATCATGGATTATAGATGGTTTTGTTATAAAAATTGCAACCTCCGCAGTAATCAGCAAAAAAATATCGGTTGGAAGGGGCATGGTCATTGCACTCTTCTCAATAATTGCATTTGCAATCCTTTTCCTTATTTTCAGCATATTTACCCCTATCATCGGTTTTATTGTGGGTCTGCTGGGCATGATTTATGTTGTTAAGAGCATGGTCAGAACAGGATGGGTTAACGGTTTCCTGATTGCAATAATAGCATGGATACTCCTTGTGATTATCTACTTCGTAAT
>JAJYYD010000117.1 GCA_021801305.1 Thermoplasmata archaeon | reverse complement strand
CCCTTCCCATCATATATGCGCTTAAAAACTCAGATGAAAATAAAAGAAAAATGCTTCAGGAGAGCCTAAAAGGGAAGGATCAAGGGGAAAATTTCAATCTTAAGAGTTATTTTCTTGAGACAGGATCAATTGATTACTCCTTCAAGATGGCAAGGGGCTACATAGCAAAGGCAGTGGACGCCCTGAAGAACACCGGGACATCCCCGGATATAGATCTTCTAATGGAGTTGGCCCTCATA
The DNA here is from genome assembly GCA_021801305.1 of Thermoplasmata archaeon. Lineage (GTDB taxonomy): Archaea > Thermoplasmatota > Thermoplasmata > Thermoplasmatales > Thermoplasmataceae > Oxyplasma. The sequence goes on along the minus strand of JAJYYD010000117.1, from coordinate 7,122 downwards.
GTCATTGAGAGAATAGAGGAATTGGCATAATCATGGCAGATATTAAAAAGGCAGGATGAAAGAAAAATGGCAAGAATAATTCTTTACACAGGAAAAGGAGGGGTAGGCAAGACAAGCATGGCTGCAGCCACGGCAGTTGGACTGGCAAATTCAGGGAAATCAACACTTATAATATCAACAGACCCTGCCCACAGTCTAGGTGACGCCCTGAATACTGAAATAGGGCCGAAAGTCAAAACAATATTCAAAAATCTTGATGCACAGGAGGTTAGCGTAGTGGAAGCAATAAGCTCCCACTGGGGAGAATTAAAGGTTTACCTGGCTGCGCTTTTTCAGTCGCAGGGCCTGGATCCTGTTTCGGCGGAAGAGATAGCAACGCTTCCGGGATTTGACGAGGCATCCCATCTCCTTTATCTCAACGATCACCTGAAGTCAAACAAGTATGATGTAATAATAATGGACAGTGCACCAACCGGTGAAGCCCTGAAACTTTTATCTTTCCCTGAGGCGATGTCATGGTACATGGAGAAAGTTTTTCCAATAGGCAGGACAACAGCAAAGATAGTGAGGCCATTCATGAAGCCTATCATAGGCATGCCTATACCTGATGATACGGTGTTTGCTAGCATGGACAGCCTTTACAAAAACCTGAGAAAAGTAAGGGAAGTAATGATAGATGACACCATAACATCAATCAGGCTTGTATGCAACCCTGACAGGATGTCCTTCAATGAAACAAAAAGGGCCTACACCTACCTCCTCCTGTATGGTTATCCTGTGGATTCCCTTATAGTAAACAAGATATTCACTGAAGATGTTGGCGATTTCTTCCTTAAGTGGAAAGAAAACCAGAAAGAAATAATAAAAGAAATCGACGAATCGTTCCTTGAAATAAAGGTTATGAAAGTCTATCTTTCGGACGAAGAACCCATTGGCAGGGAATACCTGGGTAGGCTGTCTAAAAAAATATACGGGAATTCCGACCCAATGGATGTGTTCTACAAGGGGAAGCCCATAGACTACTACAGAAAGGCAGGCCGTTATTATGTCAAAGTCAAGCTGCCTTTTGCGAAAAAAGAGCTTATTAATCTCTACAACAAGGGTGGGGAACTGGTCATAGAAGTGGAAAACTGGAGAAGAGTGTTCTATCTTCCGCAATCACTTTCTGATAAGAGTCCCGGGGACGCAGAGTTTATTAACGGGTATCTGACTATTGAACTGGTATAAATGGTTCAGGAAAAAAAATCAGAAAAAGTTGAAAAAAATGACGACAACAGGGCTACTTTTGAACTCAAGATAAGCATTCCACTTACAGGATTTACTGAATTCATGGATTCTCTATCTCATCTCAGGACCGCAGGCAATGAGATAATCTCTGCAGGGAAGGCCCTTATTGGGAACACAGAAAACAAGGAAAAGAAAACAGTCAAGAAAATAGAGATAAAATAGCCATGACATGTTGTTAAGGAAATATCATATTAATTCCACATTATGGAACTTCATCTGCACATATTTTATATTATTCCGCAATCTCTGAATGATAGGTTATGGATATTCAAAAAGAGATTGAAACCGTTTTCAAGGAACTCGGACTTGAGGAAACAAATCATGGATCATTTTCAGGTAAATGGCACTCCGGAGGAAAGCATGATATTTACACTTCATACAGCCCAATTGACGGAACTGCACTTGGAAAAGTGGAACTTTCCACAAAGGAGGATTATGAGGAAATAATAACTCATCTGCAGTCTGCATATTCCATATGGTCTGAGGTTCCAGGTCCCAAAAGAGGCTTTGTCATAAAGGAGATCGGGGATGAACTTCTCAGGAAGAAAGCTCTACTGGGTAAAATCGTCAGCCTTGAGACCGGCAAGACCCAGGTTGAGGGGGAGGGCGAAATCCAGGAAATGATTGATGTTGCGTATTTTGCGACCGGTGTTTCCAGGCAGCTTTATGGGCTGACAATGACCAGCGAAAGGCCGGATCACAGGTTATCAGAGCAGTGGATTCCAATGGGCATAGTGGGTGTTATTTCAGCTTTCAATTTCCCTTCTGCAGTATGGTCGTGGAACTCCTTCATTGCAGCTGTATGTGGTGATGTGGTCATATGGAAGCCGTCGACCAAAGCCTCGCTTGTGGCAATCGGCGTCATTCACGTAATAGAAAAGGTCCTGAAAAGGCTTGAAATGCCGCAGATATTCTCGCTCATTGTCAGCAGGGGTTCGCATGGTGGTGAATGGATTTCCACGGACCACAGAATACCGCTTGTCTCATTTACTGGCTCCATCCCTGTTGGGAAGAAGATAAACACAACCGTTTCATCAAGGCTGGGAAAGACAATTCTTGAGCTGGGGGGCAACAACGCAGCAATAATCTCGTCAAGAGCAAACATGGATATCGCCCTGAAGGGACTGGTATTCGGTTCACTGGCAACAGCGGGGCAGAGGTGCACATCCACAAGGAGGGCAATAATTCAGGAGAATATATACGACGAATTTGTAAAGAAACTTAAGGCAGCATATTCCACGATCAAGATAGGTAACCCCATGGAAAAAGGAGTTCTCGTGGGCCCGCTCATAGACAGTGAAGCGGTGGAAACATACCTTGCTGCAATAGAGACGGCAAAAAAGGAGGGTGGAAAGCTGCTATATGGAGGGGAGAAGATCACAGTTCCCGGCATGGAACATGGATTTTATGTAAAACCGGCCATTGTTGAGGCAAAGAGGTCAATGCCCATAGTCAGGGAAGAAACTTTCGGGCCTCTCCTCTACGTCTTCAAGTATAAAACAATTGAAGAGGCGATCAGTATCCATAATTCCGTGCCTCAAGGCTTATCATCAGCCATATTCACAAATGACCTCACAGAGGAACACCTGTTTCTCTCTGCAAGGGGTTCAGACTGTGGCATTGTAAACGTCAACACAAGCACGGCAGGGGCAGAGATAGGGGGCGCGTTCGGGGGAGAAAAAGAAACAGGTTCAGGAAGGGAGAGTGGAAGCGATGCCTGGAAAGCCTATATGAGGAGGCAGACAGTTACCGTGAACTGGGGCAAAGATATCCCACTGTCGCAGGGGGTCAGGTTCGACTTCTGATCCCGGGAATAATTACTGTGAGTAATATGAAACTCACTAATCCTCTTTAATGAAAAGAATATTTTGACTGAAGTGGCACAGAGAAAAGATATCAGGGATCTCAGGATAATCAGGTCAGTGGAGCTGGTTCCGACCAGGACCACAGCCTTATCGGATATAGTGGATGCAGGAGTCATGCTTGCTGATCTGTCAGATATGTTCACTGCACCGGAAAATCCCAGGGGACTTCCCGGGATCGACCCGGTCATAGCGCTTTATGAGGCAACAAGAAACAATGACATAATCCCCATGCCCCATATAACTCCCAGGGACAAGAATGCCCTGTTCATCAGATCACAGGCCATAACAGCCCTCAAGTTCGGCATAAATCATTTTTTTGTCATAGGGGGTGATCCAATAAATCCTGAAGCTAATTCAAGGGAGGTCCGGGAGATTGATGTTATGGAAACAATATCTGAAATAAGCAGGTCCGGGAAGCTTGTAAAGCCACAGGATGGAGTTGTGTCCAACATCGTGGTTGGAAGCGCTATAAACCCTTACAGATCCAATGAGGAGGAAATAGCTTCAAAAAAGATGGAGAATGGATCAAGCCTCTTCATCAGCCAGATTATATTTGACCCTCAGCTTCTGGAAAAGGACTGGATAAAGAAGAGAAATTTTAAGATATTGGCAGGGTTCATGGCAATCAGGAAGAAATCCCAGGTGGATTTCGCCGAAAAGCTGCATATAAACATGCCAGCAGAGATCCGTGAGAAATTCCTGAATTCGGATGATATCACCACAACCTCGAGAAATGTCATACTGGAGGCTTTCGACGGGCTGAAAGGATATGTTGACGGGATACACCTGATGCCAATGGGTCACAATGATCTCGCAAAGGATATACTGGAGTGCATTTGAAATGACAGAAATAAAAGGTTTGATATATGGAACATACCCCAAGAATGACGAATTGAGGATTAAGATAGGAAGATGGGAAAGGGGAGTCATTAAGGGACAGGAAATTGAGGCAGAGATAAGCAGGGAGAAGAAAGTTAAGACTGAACTTTTCAGGAATACCGGATCAGATTATACAGATCCACTCTTCAACTGGTATGACATATTCAGGCCATTCACATGTGCAACAGATGGAATTGCTCCAGGCCCATTGACGCGATACAAGGAAACAAACACTTTCTACAGGCTCCCTGAGGTGGACCATGTGGGCAGGATGAAGGTCAATCCTTCGGAATTCAACGAGATTGAAGAAAATCCGCCACTTCCCCTTTTTCAGGGAAACAGTGATCCCAACTATTTTGCATTTTTTCCTTCTCCCTTTTCATTCTTCAAAATGTCAAAGGTAAAGGAGGAAGCCACAGTTGATCAATTCACTAAAGGCATGATCTCCATCTACTCAGACATAATGAAATCTTACGGATTCAAGAATGCCCTTCTTTTCGAATCTCTTCCTTACCAGGGCGAGGACCTGTCGCTTCTCCTGCCATTCATAGAGAAATTCAGGACGATTCTAGTAACTGAAGGCAATCTCAAATTTGCGGATTTCACTCCTCTTGGAAAGAAGCTTCACAGTATTGCCGTGACGCCTGAGGACAGGAACATGGAAATAGCAACCAAACATTCCAGCATTCCCGGAATAAGGGCAATTGATTCCCATAACACGAAAATAGAGGAACCAGGAGCAGTGAAGCAAAATGCTCTCGACGAGGCGGAAAAGACAGGCGCGGATTCAATTTATGTAACATTCAACGACTATCTTGATTTTCTTCCCGATTCAATTGCAGCAAAAAAACTGGAAATGATCAAAGAGGTGATCAACTGATGCCGGAAAGAAAATTCATAACCCAGGAAATCGGAAGCTTCAGGAAGCCAGATTATCTCAGCAGGAGATTCCACCAGATTCAGGGAACAGAAGAGTTCAACAGGCTGGCAGAAAAAGCGACACTTGAGACGCTTGGACTTTTTGATCAGGCAGGCCTCATGAACGTTGGAGTTGGCGGCGAGATGTTCAGGTGGGAGATGTACGAGCATCTGGCCAACAGCCTGGAAGGGATCGAGTTCTACGGGCTTGTCAGATCATTTGACAACAAATATTACAAGAAAGGCAGCGTTGTATCAAACATAAAAAGAAAATCATCATTCCATGGCGATGAGCTTAAATTTGTAATAGCCAACACAGAAAAGAGGTTGAAGGTCCCAATAACCGGCCCATATACAATGATGGACTGGTCATTCAATGAGGCTTACAAAAGCAGGGAAGATCTTGCAATGGCTTACGCGGATCTCATAAACCAGGAAATCAGGGACCTCAAAAAAATATGGGGAACCAGGCCGGGAGGAGAGATGCTGGAAATACAGATAGATGAGCCTGCGGCAACAACACATCCTTCAGAAATGGATCTGGTCGTGGATTCTGTCAACAGGTCAATCGAAGGAATACAGGACGCGGAATTCAGTATACACGTATGCTACAGCAGGGATTACCGGCTTCTATATGACCGAATACCAGATCTCAAGCTTCATGGCCTGAATCTTGAATACGCCAACAGGGACACCATGATGACCGGAGTAAGCGATGAGGCCAGGACAGGGTATGAGGACATTGCATACTTTTCGGAAATAAACGAGGAGCAGTATCCCAGGAAGTTCCTGGGGTTGGGTGTTACTGATGTACACATAAACGAGGTTGAATCAGTCCAGCTTATCAGGGACAGGATAGAATATGCGATGGCATTCATCGAAAATCCGACCAATGTAAGGATAAACCCGGACTGCGGCCTCAGGACAAGATCCAGGGAAATAGGATACCAGAAGTTAAAAAATATGGTGGAAGCGAGAAACCAGGTTTACGGGGAATATTAACTGGATTTTTTCCTGTTTCTCCTTCTTATTATAAATCCTATTGCGACATAGGCATAAATTCCCACTCCTGCCAGAATAACAAGGTTCATGACAAGATCGATCAGGTTTGAATAACTTATTGTTATTGTATTGCCGGTAACAATCTGGCCGTTGCTGAGATACATGTTTATTGTCACATAGTAGGTCTTGCCGGGAAATATTCCTGCAAGAACAGTGGACTGCGTTCCAGGATTTGAAATGTTCAGGTAGGACGGATTATTCATGACCGAATTGTCCGAGTATATGATCTGATAGGAGCTGAAGAGGCTGGATGATGCGGCATTGGTGTTCCACGAAAGATAGGCAAGGCTGAAAAGGAATGGAAAATACCTCCCCAGGCCTATTGAGAAAAGTGCAGATGCAGTTACCTTGAGGGGAATGAGCTGAACATTGATGGTTTCATTGGCGGTTGAATCCACCTTAATAACTGTTGAGTTGTATTCCTGTCTTGAGAATGTTAGATTTTTTGTCTCATTGGTGTTGTAAAAGACATAATAACCGGTTGAATTCGTGAAGACGTAATTGCTGCTGTTTGATGAAACTGTCACACCTGAAAGACCGTACTTGAATATCCTGTCGGTAACTCTCCCTGTTATTTTCTGAACTGCATGGAGAGGAGTAAGATAAATCGAATCTGAGTAAGTGATGTCCGGCATCAATGAGACTTTATGGGAAACCGGTTCATAACCTGCTGCCGATACATTGAGGTAAAGCTCTTCCGGATAAATGGAAAGCTTGAAAACACCTCCTACTTCCGTGAATGATATATTGTCGGCAGTTACATTGGCAAATCCGGGATTTGCGAACAGGTCCATGTCAACCGGGAGTGCCGATATAGTGAAATTGTAAGCTTGTCCTCCCTCCACGATTTTGTTCATGGTGATGAAACCCGGTGACATGGCCGATATTGAGTTGGATCCGGGAAGTTCTGGAATACTGGTCTTTCCTTCCAGTGAAAAGCTGTAAAGGCTGTTCAGGGTCAAAGTTATTTCAGGTGTCCTGTCATAGCTGATGTTTGATGAAACATTGATATCAGATTCCATGACCGAGGGGATGAATACCTCCCTGCTGGATAGGAATTTAGATTGACCCGTTATTAAACCAGTTTCTCCATAAGCGGAAACATTGTAAT
>JAJYYD010000125.1 GCA_021801305.1 Thermoplasmata archaeon | reverse complement strand
CGATATCGAGAACTGTCTTAAGATCTGGAGCGTGATGTGACGGAATCTTCAGGCTGGGTTCTATTGCGTTCATTGGACCTTTTTTATGGTCATTTGGATCAGTTCCCCTCCTCACCAGCATTGCGTTCACGCTTTCAATTCCCATTTCGCTGGACAGGGGATAAAGTGTCCTCGCAAGTCCCGTGGTGTTGCATGAAACAACCCTGACAAAGTCTCTTCCCCATGATTGGTTAAAGTTGGAATAGGCGTTGAAACTGGCCTGTGCAATGGTATGTTCCTCCCCGCCCTGAAAGATGGCTTTCACATGTGATTTTTCATAAAGCTGCTTATTTTTCCTGCCCATGCCTTCAGGAGTAGCATCGACCATGATATCAGAATCACCTATGAGGTCCTCCACAGTTCCGGCAGTTTTTATGCCAGCTTCCTCGAACAGTTTTACTTTCTCTTTATCCGGGACAAATATCCTGAAATTTCTGCTGGCTATCCTGGACATAAAGTCAGGACTGGATTTTACAATACCAGCCACCGTCATATCCCTCTGGAGTGATACAGCATATGCCACTCTTTTTCCAATAGTGCCGTAGCCGTTAATACCGACCTTGATCATTTCCTCGTACTATGTTTTCTCATATTATAAAGATATTCCATGCTTTTGCAAAATGAGTGAAATGAGCTGTAATGGGCATTTTCTCAAGGATGTCATGTTTACGGAACGCAAGTTTTGAGTGTGGTTTTGATGGAAAGTATTTTTCAATCAGGTGCACTTGTGGTCTTTATGGATAAAAGTACATTAAGTGTACTAATTGGTATTTTTATTGTCACAATGCCTGCAGCCCTGGGTTCATTGCAGGACCCGGCCATGGCATCAGTATCCCAGGACCATAATTTTTATGACTTCTCCTCACTTCCAGCTGGAACTATACCAACAGGCAACAGCTGGATAAATTTCAAAACTGTTAACGCCACTTCCCAATTTTCTTATTCCATTAACAGCACAGCTTATGGAAACGCCCTCCATATAATATCGTGCAGCAACAGTATAGAGTCTTACCTTGATATGCAGATCAATTATTCAATTCCAGTTTCTGTTTCCTTCTACTTTATGTGGAATGATTCCAGTCCGCGGCTGAACAGGTTCAACCATATATTATTCATGGAAAGCAGCACCAGCATATTTGAATACAGCTTCGGTGTAAGGAATAATGTCCTGAGTTCCGGTTTCAACACATCCACTGGGAGCACTGTTTCTGCATTTGTGCCGGAACATAACGATTTGTACCGGGCAAATGTCTCGTTTGATCCGTCAATAGATGAAATGTCCTTCGGGATCAGGAATGAAAATACAGGAAATACTTCATTCCCCATGTTTTTCAATTGGGTACCCCCTGCGAAAAACAACAATCTTTCTATCCTCTTCGGTGGCCTGTTTCCGGCAATTTATATATACAACATAACTGCAGAAAACAGCCCTCAGACAACATTGCCTGAAAACACTGCCGGAGACCTGGATTACATCTCCAATGCGAGCACAATAAGTTCAGTAAATATGCCTTACAAGGGAAATGAAACGCACCCTTTCCTCGATGTTCCGCTTAACTCTGTCATTTACGTCATGGAGAATGGATCAGTAGCCGGTTACAATTACTTTGACCACCGTTCGTATATCATATCTGGTTATACTGATGGAAGTTTTCAGAATATAGAGACACTCCAGAGCAAATTCAGTTATGAGGTCCTGTGGTTTAAGACGGGAAGCCTCCTAATCCGGAACGTTGACACAATGACACTTGCAGTCAGGAATGAAACTTTCAATGGAAATTTTACCGGTTTCAGTTCGCTTATTTCCTGCAACAACACAATACTCTACAATTCCTCCGGTTACATTTATGATATCAACACTTCTGATCCCGGAAGCTTGTTTTCATCACAGGTACTTCCTGGAGGATATTCTATTATGAGTGCATCGCAGAGTCCCAGAACACTTTATCTTTCTTCAAGCAACGGGAAGAAAATAGTCAGCTACAGAGTGGCACTGCCTTCACTTTCCACCTCTGAAACCGGGGAGAGTTATATTGGCAATTACTGGGTTGGATTTAGGCCTGTCAGCTATGTGGATGAAAATTCCGGTGCAATGATCATAATAAGTCCAAACGGTTTCGGCATTAACGGTGATCTGCTTACTCCTTCAGGGCATACTTACTATATCCCTGGAGGTTTCAGCGTCCTGGGTTCTGGCAGCAGTTCGACCATCTTAAGCAACGGGACTGCCTCATTCATGATCATAGGGAATAGCACATATGGAACAAATATAGAACTACCATCTGGAAGCATGTCCATATATTTTGCATCCAATGGTTCACTTGGTGTTGACATGACCGGCGCCACCATTACTGTTTATCATATTGACGAGAATTATTTCTCAGATTACCATGACAGGATCAACAGTGTAACCACCTACAAAAATGAGGGATTTATGTTCAATGTAACCTCCGTCCTCCCTTACACAATTACAAGCTTACTTGGAAATAAGACCTTTTTCACCGTTGATACCGATTTTCTGGCCCTTAATCTCACGAACACAAGCAGCGGTAATAAGGTTCTGGAGAGTGTGATCCATAATGCTGCCGGGTACAATTCCTATTTCAATTACAGCTTTGTTATTGACAACGGCATTCCTGAAGTTGATATTACCCCTTCGGCCGGTTCGTATGTACCGCAGAATGCCACGTTCAATGTTTCAATAACTGATCCGGTGCCAATCGATTACGTCAATGTGACAGTACTTAACCGCACTTTGACTTATTATTCCAGCAACTTTGCTATCTCCCCCAATCTTTACAGTTTCACCGGCGACCTGAACATTACACTCTTTATCATGGACGATCTGGGGCACAATTTTACAAGATATTTCCTTTTCAGCGTAATGAATGAAAACGTCAATGGATTTTCCTGGAACCTGAATTCAAACAACTACCTATCTTCCGGCAATTTAAGCCTGAAATGGGTTCCGGTTGCAAACATTTCACGTTATTCCATAATATTTGGCGGTGACCTGAATGAGACATTCACCACTTCATCTGCCGAATTGAATGTCACCCTTGCCAATGGAAATTATTCAGTTGCCATGAGCGGGCAGCTCCTGGATGGTACCACCACAATACTTGGCAGATCCAACATAACCGTGATTATGTACAGACCACAGATTGCAATAAAGACCGGAAATGAAACGTACTATTCATTCCACGGAAACTCCCTGAATTCCACATTCCATATGACTGTCAGGTCCAACATTACATCAGAGATTGCACTTGAAGGCATTCTTCCCAATGGCAAAGATTTTCTAAGCATCCATGGAAATTCCTGCATTCATGTGGCGATTGGAAGCAGCTTCCCGTACTATTCAAACGGCATTTACCGGTTCATAATAACGTCTGAAAGCCTGAGCGGCACTTCAAACTCCACTGTTTTTTACATAAATGTGAACAACACCGTCCCAATACTGCCTGCGTTCAATAACGTCACCTACACCAACCGGAGCAGCATAGAACTGCCTTTCAATGTTTCCGAAGGGCTGGATTATACTGCAAATACCACTCATAACGGTATTCCGGTTGGTAGCAGGAACATCTCTGAAAACACGCTTAACCTCAGTGCAGGCCAGGGATTGTATTCAATTAATTTGACAGTATTCAGCAGGAGCGGAAACCATGCCAGTTCTCTGATGGACGTGGATTACTATTTTGATCTCCCGGTTATATCGATGAAGATTTACAACCAGGATCTCGTAGATGATAATTTTACCATTCTGCATTATGAGGTTAATGATAGCGCACCGCTTGAAAACCTGACCTTGCATGAAAACAACATATCTGAAGAACTACCTGCCGGAAGCAGTTCGGGAACATTGAGAGTTGATTTTTCACACAACGGGAATTACAGTTTTTACCTGACCGCCCTGGACTTATGCGGAAACCTGAATTCCTCAAATCCTGAGAATGTTTCTGTAAAATACTATGACAGCATAACAGGATCTGACATCAGAATCAGCATTGTGGGAAACTCTGCCCACCTGGAGAGTGTGGAACTTGGAAACTATTCTGAAAATCTCCAGTTTGCGTGGTATCTTAACGGCAGGTATGAAGGCAATTCCAGCACAGTCAACATGAATCTTCCATATGGTTACAGCAACATTACACTGAAAGTCTACTATAATGGAAAGACTCTGGAGGTAAACAGGAGGGTCCTGACTCTGGGATGGATCCCCGAGATTGCTGCACTGGCCGGAATAGCAGGTACATTCTCCATAAGAACTTACAGGATCAGACGAAAACTGAAAGCGGGAATGGATCTGGTCTTGGACAATAAGGGAAAATCAGTGAAAGAGGTTGTGATAGCGGGAAAGAAAAATGGTATCCCCGGATCAACAGTAAAGAAAGCTGCGACGAAACTGGCAAATGAAGGGAAAATATCTTTTGACAGGGACCTGGACAATAACCTTTACATTAAAAAGCGCTGATCCGCAAAAGAATTATATTACCTGTTTGCATTGACCCAAATCGAGTAGTTGATAAACCAATGGAGAGACGAAGATATTTAACTGGCGTTATTCTGACAGTCATCCTTGCAGGACTATTTGTTATGCCTGCTGCTTACGCATCAACTCCACCTCTTTCGGCACCCCCTTCAACCCTGCCCTCCATAAACTACTACTACCACAACTCAAAAAATTATACAATATCCTCGACAGACTGGAATAATTTCATTACGGAGGTATTGGACAACCGGACAATCGTTACATATAACTGGAGTGCAAATGCAACACAGGACCTGATCATATTTGATCTCTCATATACCGGCATGAATGTTTACGGCAGTTCACTCGTAGTTGCGCTTTCAGGTATAGGTTCTCCGACGGTTGCCAATATGACGAAGGCGTTCTGGGCAGTGGCAAATGATTCTTCCCAGGTGAGCGGCTACACAAACATCAGGGCGCTTGATGCAGGGGCATATCCCGGCTTCTCCTGGTCTACGCCGGCCATCAACCCTGCTGCCGTGACAGACAGGAACATCGCAATAGTGGTCGGAATTGTTGCCGTGACGTTTATACTTTACTTCGTATTCAACAGAAAGCGCTGATCTCATGATGGCAGCAAATTTTATTGCCAGACGGGTACCAGCCGGATTCACATTTTCGACCCAATACTAAAATAAACGGCAGTCATATTCTTTCATTGATAAGCAGGTGCAGAATATGAAAGAAGTCTATGTGGTAGGAATTACAGGAGGATCCGGAAGCGTGCTGGGAATTAGACTGCTGGAGAATCTCAGGGATTATGAAGTGCACCTTGCAATATCGGAGAGTGCATTCCGGGTACTGGACCTGGAGACAGATTATACCAGAGAGTATGTAAAAAGCCTGGCCACATATACCTATGATGATAAGGACATAGCGGCAAGGATAAGTTCCGGAAGCTTCAGGTTCAACACAATGGCAATAGTGCCATGCTCCATTTCCACCCTTGGGAAAATATCATCAGGAATATCTGATACCCTTATCACTAGGGCTGCAGCGGTTGCGTTGAAGGAGAGAAGACGCCTGATACTTGTCCCAAGGGAGATGCCTCTCAGCACCATTGTGCTGGAGAATATGACGAGGCTTTCCAGGGACGGAGCGATTATCGCACCTGCAATACCCGGTTATTACAACAGACCAAAGACCTCGGAGGAGATGATCGATTTTGTTGTTTCAAGAATACTGGACCTGATGGGTGTGGAAAACAGCCTCATGAAAAGGTGGAAAAGTGGATGAAAAACTTTTCCTTGCGGACGCAATGCTGGGAAAGCTTGCGAGATGGATCAGGATATGCGGATTTGACACCTGTTATGCAGATTCCACAATGAGCGATACAGATATTCTTGATAAAGTTGAAAAATCAGGGAGAATACTGATCACGAGAGACAGGGAACTTTCCATGAGATCAGCATGTTCATTTCTCATAAGGAGCGACATATCGGATGACCAGCTTCTGGAGTTCTTCAGGAAATATTCTCCGCAGCCTTCAAAATTTTTTACAAGATGCACTGTCTGCAACGGCAAGCTTGATCCGGTCAAACCGCCATATGACGATCTGGCTGTACCGGAAAGTGTCGCTGAACGCGGACTTGAGGTATATGTTTGCAGGAATTGCCATAAAATCTACTGGGATGGAACCCATAGAAAAAGTATTGAAAATAAATTAAGGTCACTGATGGAGATTATTCAGAATGAGAATCACTGAACAGGAAAATGAAGATGGATTCACCGGGCTTTACATGCAGGATCTGGATGACCTGTGGTACCTGCAGAACATAATTACTCCGGGAGACCACGTAAGAATGACCACCCTGAGAAGAGTGGAGAAAAAGGATGATATGACAAGGTCAAAAGAAACGGCACGAAAACCCGTAACCCTTACTATCACGGTTGAGAGCATACAGTTCCAGGAATTCTCCAGCAACCTCAAGATCCTGGGAAAAATAGTATCCGGAGATGACAACATTATCGGGGAACATCATTCTTTCCAGATCGGACTGGAAGATACCATATATCTCGGAAAGGATTTCTGGTCGGATCAGCAGAGAAAAATGCTCAATGAAGCAACAGAGGGACTTTACAAGGTAAAATACCATATTATATGCCTTGATGACGAGGAAGCGATAATTTCAGTTCTGAGAAACTATGGGATTCAGGTTGTTGCCAGGATCAGATCGGGAAAATCCGGAAAGGATTATTCATCAACCAGCAATGAAAATAACTATTTCCAGGAGATATATGAAACGCTTGTCAGCAAATCTGTTACTGGCAAATTCCTGCTCATTCTCGGACAGGGTTTTACCAGGGAATCCCTGGCGGAATATCTAAAGGCAAGGCAAAAGGCACTGAATGTTAAAATTGTTACATTCCCAACCAACCGGTCAGATGAAGCGGCCATTTATGAATTCCTTGCATCAAAGGACAGCGAGAGCATATTTTCTTCCATGAGGCTAGTGGAAGAGCAGAAACTCATGGAAACTTTCCTTAAGAACCTTAAAAGCAATGAACTGGCCGTATATGGAAAGGAAATGATTGAAAAGGCCATAGAAATCGGTGCAATCGAAACCTTGCTCCTTTCGGAAGATGCATTCAAGACAGAAGATGGAAGAAGAATACTTGAAGAGTTGAAGAGTTCCGGAGCCAGCGTCCATGTGTTCAGCTCCCACAGCGATCCGGGAAATGTGGTGAAAAGCTTTGGGGGATATTGTGGAATCTTGAGATACCGGTTGCCTGAACATGACTTTCATCAGGCATAATTTTCGATGATTTCCCATATATTCTGGAATTTTTGAAATGAAAAGGTAAATATAATTTCTAACGTTATACGCAGGAACGCTCCGATGGTGTAGTCCGGTCAAGCATTTCGGC
>JAJYYD010000073.1 GCA_021801305.1 Thermoplasmata archaeon | reverse complement strand
CAAGATAAACGAACTGACAAAGAAATCCATTCTTGAGAGAAAAATAAGATATGGAAAGAAGATGGACCAGTATAAAGGTGAATCTAAGAAATCAGCACTCAATGTAGGATTTTCATATGTTATGGGTGCAGTGATACCAATCCTTCCATTTATCTTTCTCCCCAGGATAGATGCTCTTGTTACCGCGGTCATCCTTGTGGCAGCCAGCCAGGGGATCACAAACATGATTGTTGCCCTTACGATGGGACTGAGGATCTTGAGAACATCTGTTCAGGCAATGCTTCTTTCTCTAATTGCGGCAGCCGCAACATTCACTGTGGGTTATCTTTTCCACATATTCTTCCATATAACTTTGATTTGAATCGCAACAGACTAAAAGTATATTTACTGATCTGCCAATAAACTCCCATGTCCGGCCCCATAGTGATCAGGGATCTGTACAAAAAATATTCAGATAATTATGCCCTGAACGGACTGAACTTAACAATAGACACGGGCCAGATATACGGGATTCTGGGGCCAAACGGATCCGGAAAGACTACTCTTCTAAGGATTCTCTGTTCATTGCTGGAAATGACTTCCGGATATGTAAGGCTGGGAGAATTCAATCCGGTTGAGGACAGTGAAAAAGTCAAGTCCATGGTGGGATATGTTCCTGAAACACCTGCCCTTTACGAATCTCTAACTCCACTTGAATACTTTTCTTTTGTATGCTCGGTTCGGGGTATAAGGCAGGATGTCATGGAAAGAAGAGTAAGGAATCTCGTGGAAGCTTTTGGGATTTCCGATAAGGTTGACGATTTCATTGGGTCCCTTTCATTTGGAACAAAACAGAAAGTTGCAATCATATCCGCAATAATACATGATCCAGACTATCTTATCCTGGACGAAGGGATGAACGGACTGGATCCCAGGTCAGCAAAAATCCTGAAGGATCTGCTCCAGGACTTTGCTTCACACGGAAAGACAGTAATTTTCTCAACTCACATACTCGAGGTTGCAGAAAGCGTCTGCAACAGAATATCAATACTTTTTAACGGGAAAATAGTCATAGAAGGCACAATGGAAGACATGAGATCGGAGATGGGACAGAAGCAGTCAAATCTTGAAGACATCTTTCTCAAACTTACTGGAGACGAAGATCTGAAGCCCGTTATTGAGACTTTAAAAAGGACACTGAGGTAGAACATTATGAAGAGTCCCAGAGCATTTATTGGAAAGCGTATCATGATTGAGCAGAGATACCTTGCAATTAAAAACTCAAACAGGTTCACCTCAAGATTCAGAAAAGGGGGAGAAAAGGCAACATCTTACCTTTCCCAGAGCATTAAAATATCCTATGCTGCCAGTTCGGTTTCGTTCATAATATTCTCAACAATTCTTTCCGAACCTTATTTTGGATCTGCAGGATCCCTGCGTGGGCTCTCCAATCTTACTTTCCTGCTCTATGTTTACCTGATGATGATCAGCATCTACAGTTCCCTGATATTCTTTAACACAATAAAAACAAACAGTCTTCTGGAACCCCTGAATCCGCTTCCAATCAGGTCAGGATACGGTGTTTTGTGGAGTTCCTGGTTCAGGTACACAGGTTCAGCCTCAATATTTGTAACAATTCCTCCCCTGATCCTGTTTTACTCAAAATTTGGTTCGATTGCAGGAATTGCATTTGGAATAGTTTGGGCTTTTATCATAACGATTTTTGGGTTTCTAGCCGGTTCCACTATATCAGTATTTGTCAGCTCCCATTTCAATGAGAGAAGGAGGTCTTTTTCAAATTCCATAAGGGGCATATTGAGAATATTTGTGGTAATAGCTATTTTTCTATTCTTTGAGACAAGTGTGTACCTTCCAAAGGACATCCCGTTCATAATACCTTCCCTTTCAGGTCTTGAATCCTATTTCGTATTCTTCGCAAATATACCTTACCTCATATACGGCCATTATTTTTTCACTTCCCAGTATCTGTATGGAATTCTGGCCACATTGCTTTACGGCTTTCTCGTATATATTTTCTATAAGAAGGTAGGGCCGCTTATTTACAATGATCTTAATACGACCAGTGCACAACTTTCACCGGGTTTTGAAAAGAAACAGTTTCACTTCCCGGCCTATGGTTTCTACAGGTCACTAATCATGAAGGAATTCAGGACAATATTTCGTAAATCACAGAATCTTATACTCCTCTTCATACCTGTATTTTTCATACTTCCAACTCTCATATCAGTACTTTTCTATGGTGATATCCAGAGCATAGGTTTCAGCTCTGTCTATTATTCGCTGATATCTGTTGTAGTGGTATGCTCATCCTTCTATTCCCTGGTGATGATTATCTCTGAAGGAAGCGGAATCGAGGTGCTAAAATCACTTCCAATAAAAACCGGGAAAATAATTTTCGCAAAAAATATGGTCGGGATCGTTGTTTTCATGTTCATATCTATCCCAATAACAGTTGTATTCCTGTTCTATTCAGGTTCTCCTCTTTACCTCTATTTCATAATTATCTTCGATCTTATTTCGGCATACATATTCTCGTCACTGTTCAATATGAGGCGCCTTTACAGGAAAATACCTGATGGTTCCAGTACAGTGAATTTCTATTCCTTTGGCGGAAACATAGGACTTGCCATCCTTTTCGCCTTCACAATTGCACTTATCATGTTACCCGTTGGAATCTCCATGGCAGGAACTTATGAACTGTTCGGATCATATGCCGGACACCCGGTTGTATTTTACTCCATAAACGGTTCATTGAATTTCGCAGGCCTTCTCATGGCGGCAAGATTCGTTAGAAATACGGTATGAACAATTTTAAGAATCACAAAGAAATGAATCTTCCGGCTTTGCATAAATCTTATAAATGCTTTATAAATAAACCTTGCACTCGTGATGATAAATGGTAGATGTTAAAAAAGTACCAACAGATGTCCTGCTTAAAAATATTGCAGAAGGCTTCAAGAACAACAAGAAAATAAAGATACCCGAATGGGTTGAATTTGCAAAAGCCGGTATACACAAGGAAAAGGCGTGGGAACAGCCTGACTGGTATTACACAAGACTGGCTTCAACTCTGAGGAAGGTTTTCATAATGGGACCTATTGGAATATCCAAATTGAGCGAGGAATATGGTGGAAGAGTTGACAGGGGTTCCAAGAGATACCATCCGGCCAAGGGCAGCCGATCCATAGTAAGGCATATGCTCCAGACACTTGAAGAACTGGGGCTGGTGAAGAAGGTCAAGGAAGGAAGAATCATTTCACCTGAAGGCAACTCTCTTCTTGATAAAATTTCAAAGGAAACACTCACAACTCTTTCAGAAAAAGACAAAACCTTTGAAAAATTCCTGTAAGTGAGATGAAATGGACAGTGATGATGAACTAGAAGAATTAAGAAGAAGAAAATTAGAGGAGATGCAGGGCAACCTTTCCTCACAGAGAAACAGGGAGGAGGAAGCCCGTGCACAGCAGGAGGCAGAAAGGGCCAGAAAACAGCAGATACTGAGGCAGATACTGGCACCTGACGCAAGAGAGAGGCTTGCCAATGTAAGGCTTGTAAGGCCTGATCTTGCAGAAAACGTTGAAAACCAGCTTGTATCCCTTGCTGGAATGGGAAGGATAAACAGGCTGCTCACGGATAAGGACATAAGAGACATATTGGGAAAATTCCAGGAAAACAAAAGGGAAACAAAGATAGAGAGGAGAAGTAAATGAGCAGAAATAAAGAACTTGGAAGAAAGATAAGATTAATGAAGAAAATAAAGGAAAACCGAAGGGTTCCTGGATGGGTAATGATAAAGACCGCAAGAAAGGTGACCCAGAATCCAAAAAGAAGGAACTGGAGAAGAGGGGGACTTAAGCTTTAGGTGATATATCATGGTTGAGAATCAGGATCAGGTAAGCAGCGAAATAATGATGACAATACCGCTCAGGAAGGCCAGACTTGTAAGGATGGACAGAAGGGCGGACACTGCAATGCAGATAATAATTGAACACGTGGCAAAACATGCAAAGACAACCAGGGAAAAGATCTGGGTTGATAACAGGGTGAATGAAAAGGTCTGGTCCAGAGGAAGGACAAACGTTCCATCATCCCTTCAGCTCAAGATAATAAAATTACAGGAGGGCACAACAGAGGTCCTTTTGCCATAATTATGATTAAAAAAACATCAATCCTCAGAAGCAATTTTATCGGGGTTTATTCAAGGGTATGGGAAGATATAGCTTTTCTTCCCTTCAATGCTGAGGATTTTGTAGAGAAGGACTTCGAGGATATCCTGGGAGTTGAAACCAGAAAGATCCTAATAAACAACAGTCCCCTGATCGGAACGATGATGGTACTGAACTCCAACGGTATCATTATTGGCAAGAACGACTTTGATGATGGGTCATCCATGACCGTAGGGGACAGGAATTTCCTTTCACTTAAGGATAAGATGAATGCAGTGGGAAACGACATCCTTGCAAACGATCATGGTGCAATGGTCCATAAGAGCTTCACGGCAGCAGCTATCAAGAAGATTTCAGATACGCTGGGAGTGGAGGTTATTAAAGGTACTATTGGTGACATAAAAACGGTTGGGAGTGCTGCAGTCCTGACACAGAAAGGCCTTCTTACAACTCCGGAAGTATCGGACGATGAAATAGAATTTCTTTCAAACTTTTTCAAGGTTCCGGCCAAGTCCGGGACGGCAAATTTCGGGAACCTATACGTGGGTTCATCTATTGTGGCCAACAGCAAAGGTGTCCTGGTGGGAGAAGATACCACACCTATCGAAATCGGCAGAATTGATGATATACTGGCCTGATCAAAGTATTTCCGATACCTTCACCATTGATACCAGTTCTATGCCATTTTCTTTGAGCATTTCTAAGGCGCCCTCCTCTCTGTCGACAACACATATGGCCCTCTTAACTACCGCACCAGCATCCCTCAGTGTCTGTGCAGCTTTCAGCACGGATCCTCCAGTGGTTACCACATCTTCCAGCAGATCTATAATCTCTCCGGTTTTGAAGGTTCCAATTATGAGCTTTTTGGTCCCATGACTTCTCTCCTTCCTTATTATGACATACCTTTTGCCGGTTTCAAGGGCAGTCGCTACAGTGAGGGGTACAGCACCAAGCTCCATCCCACCTATAATCCCAGAGTTTATACGTGAGGCGAACTCTTTAGACAACTCGGAAAGAATTGCAGGGTCAGTTGCCGATTCTTTTATGTCAACGTAATACTTTGATTTCTTTCCGGAAGTAAGTGTAAAGTCTCCCATTTTTATGGCTCCGCATTCAAGCAGTGTATTCCTTATCATTGCCGTTTTATGCCAGAAGTGTATAAATAATATGTGCGTCCGACTTTGATGGACATAGTTTCAAATCGTAGTGGTATTTTTAAAACCTAATTATTCATTAACTCTGCAATAGAAAAAGAATATATATTAGCAATGATATCTTATCAGACATATGGGAGACGAAATTGATCTTTTGTTTAAGACGGCAATGGATGAGGATATCAGCGAAAACAGCAGCAGGAATGTAATGGACAATTACAGTTCACCCGAGGATCGTGAAATAGCTGAAATTGCTGATTCACTAAGGGTCAGGATTAAAATAATAGGTTGCGGGGGAGGAGGTTCCAATACAATCAACAGAATGTCCAGGATTGGTATAGACGGTGCCGATTTAGTGGCTATAAATACCGATGCTGCGCACCTTCTGAATATCAAATCAAAGGGAAAGCTCCTGATCGGCAAGAGGCGTACCGGTGGAAGGGGAACCGGGGCATCGCCAGTTGTTGGAGAAGAAGCCGCAATGGAGGACCTCCCAAGAATTCAGAACATGGTTGCAAAGAACGACATCACATTTGTTACATGCGGGCTTGGAGGAGGTACCGGCACAGGTTCAGCCCCAATAATCGCAAAATGTGCCAAGGATGCAGGTTCACTTGTAATATCTGTTGTAACTCTTCCGTTCAGTGCGGAGGGAAGTATCAGAATGGAGAATGCCCTGCGCGGCCTGGAAAAGGTATCACAGTATTCTGATACGGTCATAGCAATACCAAACGACAAACTTCTGAAGGAAGTTCCAAAACGGCCTATCGAGGAAGCCTTTGGTTATGCGGATTCCGTTCTTTCAGAAGCCATAAAGGGCATAACTGAGCTCATAACAAAGACAGGAATAATAAATCTCGACTACGCAGACATAAAGACCATAATGAAGGACGGAGGGGTTGCCATGATAGGCATAGGTACGTCTAACGGCGGCCAGGACCGTGTACTGCAGGCAGTCAATGACGCCATAAAGTCTCCCCTCGTTGAGGCCGATATATCAGAGGCGAGGAACTGCCTCATAAGAGTGATAGGCGGGCCAAACATGACTGTCAGCGAAGCAGAAACCGCAATGAGCGAGATACAGAAAAAGATCGACCAGGATGCAAGAATAATCTGGGGTGCCAATGTAAATGATAACATGGGGGATGAGATCAAGGTGCTGGTACTGATAACCGGGGTAAAATCACCCTACATGATTTCAGGAAAGACACAGGCAAGAAATCTCGGCAGGATGTTCAGTCCTTACTCAAGTGAAGAGGGACTGGAAATGGTCTCCTGATTTTCCACCATCTTTTTTTATGCTGCCATAACATCACTTGAATATGACTGAAAACTCCAGGCTGATTGTTGCCCTGGACCTTAAGGTGCCCGATAAAGCACTGGAACTGGCCAGGGAGGTTCACAATGAAATATTTGCCATCAAGATCAACTGGCCCCTTCTTATGGTGGCAGGGGTAGGCATTATAAGGGAACTCTCTTCATATGGAAAAGTGATCTGTGATCTGAAGATAGCCGACATACCAAATACAAATTCCCTGATAACAGAAAATGTGAGGGAAAATGGGGGATGGGGTATCATAACCCATACATTCACGGGTTCAGATTCATTAAGCGCTGTTATTGATGCCGCAGGTGACATGAAGGTATTTGCCGTTGTTTCTATGTCTCATCCCGGTTCTGATCAGTTCATAAATCCGGTGAGCATGGATCTTCTGAAGATGGCAGTGAAGCAAAAAATAGGAGGGGTTATAGCACCTGGAAACGATCTTGCGATGCTGAGGAAAATCAGGGAAGCAGGCAAAGACCTAATAATTGTCTCTCCAGGCATAGGCGCCCAGGGCGGGAATCCGGCTGATGCCATAATGAACGGATCCGATTATATAATAGCCGGGAGGTCAATATACAAATCAGAAGATCCTCTTGGTGAAGTACGCAGGATCAACAGTGCAGTTTCAGCCGTGATCCATAAATGAATTCAGGTTGCAGCCTGCCTTTTTTTACAATACCCTGATCAGTAAAGCCACTGATCCCTGCAATGGAGATCAGGTCAGTGTTCAGAGATGGGCCAGATAAAGAAGGGCCATAACCGGAACAACAAAAATTACGAGAAAAACATAGAATGAAAGGTAATATATCCTCAGCGCCCTTTTAATGTCACCTGACGTGGCTTCATACCCTGTTTCATTAATTATATAAGCCCCCTTTTTTTCAATTCGTATATTGAGGGAACTGGAATAGGCTCCGATTGGCCAT
>JAJYYD010000050.1 GCA_021801305.1 Thermoplasmata archaeon | reverse complement strand
AAATTTCTTCCTGTTTCTCATTTCCAACAACAGCCATCCTCTCGGAATGAAAATTCTCTCAGTGACCTTGGAAAACAGATCAATTTCCTACACAGCGCCGGTTCTTCAGGTTTCAAAATATGCCTCTCATGGTAATACCGGCATATCATTTAACTGGCTTTTTCCTCAGAGATATTCAGTGAATCCCCAGTTTACCTACACAATGGCAATAAAGGTGCAACTTTACAGTTTCTTTGGACCATTATATTTTAGCATGGGAACATACACTCTTCATGCGAGCCAGTTTCCAATAATAATAAAATATAACTGACTTTACTTTTTTTGATATCGCATGATCCGGGAACTTTTTCAGACAGTCATAAACAGTTCATCCGCAGTTTCAAATTAAAAAACAGGTTGATTACTATTTCAGGCATTGAACATAGATGAGGCAGGCATAAGGTAACGGCCCGTAGTATGGTTATGCGAAGTCAATAGTAAATTCTCCTGGAAAGAAAAAAACAAAAATAAAGATTCAAATTGGATTTTAAAAATATTAATCATTACTGGGAAGCAAGTCAAGTAAAGATTACTTGTACTTTACTTTGCTTGATGCCCTGAAAACAAATTTCTTCTTGGAAGGGACCTCAATTATTTTCTTGGTCTGTGGGTTTCTGGCCTTTCTTGCCATCTGAGTCCTTCTCTCGAATATTCCAAAGCCCGCCAGATTGATTTTTGCTCCTCTGTCGGATTCGGACACAACACTGTCCAGGAACGTCTTTATAACGTTTCTGGCAACCTTCTGGGTTGTGTTTGTCTTTTTGGACACGGTTTTCGAAAGTTCGCTTATTCCTACCATGTCATTCCTCCGCTTTGATAATATACTTCCCTATATTAAAATATTTGTATCGACGATTTATTAATTAGCGAAAAAAGTGCGGTTAAGGGATATATGATTTTTATTATTAAAATCACAGTATATTAAAAGATTAACTAAAGTATATAAATGTTAGGAAGAATCTCTCTGAATAAGTTTTTCCATAAAGCTATTAGTTCGAAAAATTTCGTTCAATTTTTTTTTGAATTCTGTTCACCCATACATAATTATTAAAATACACTTTATGTATATTCCATCTCGTGAAACTCATAGAAAACTGGTTTTCGGAAAGATATTCGGATAATTTGCAATTATCATTCAGGGTCAGTGATCAGCTACTTTCAGTCAGGACTGACTATCAGAGAATCGACGTATTCGATACTTACGACTTCGGTAAGCTCCTCGCAATAGACGGGACAGTTCAGCTGACCGAGAAAGATGAATTTGTCTATCACGAGATGATCACCATGTTCCCCTATTATCATATGGAGAAACCCCCAAGGAAGGCCCTGATCATTGGCGGAGGTGATGGAGGAGTCGCAGGCCAGCTTCTTGGCATGGGGCTGGAAAGCATAACTAACATAGAGATTGATAACCAGGTGGTTGAGGTCTGTAAAAAATATTTCCCTGATCTTGCAGGATCATTCAACAGTCCCAAAGTAAGCCTCAGGATAGAGGACGGCATAAAATTCATCAAGTCATCCCCCGAGAAATTTGACCTGATTATTGTTGATTCTACTGACCCGGAAGGCCCGGCAGAAGGCCTTTTCGGCCATGATTTCTACAGGGATGTAAGGGAACGACTCAGTCCGGGAGGGATAGTAGTGGCCCAGTCCGGGTCACCGTTCTACCAGCCCAAAGCACTCAAGATGGCCTACAATTCAGCAAGATCGGTGTTCAAGCACAGCACTGTATATACTGCGTTCATCCCCACATACCCAAGTGGATTCTGGTCTTTTACAATGTCATCAGAAAGCGAACTGAAACTATCCGGAAAAGATATAAAAACTGGAAAATATTTCAATCAATCAGTATTGAAAGGGGCAACACAGCTTCCGGAATTTGTAAAAGTAATACTCTCGGAATAACCTTTCCAGGGTTATTTTATCTTCCATCTTTCCTTGGCTGCTGTTAACCTTTCCTTATATGTTGTTCCAAGGCGCTGGGAAATTGCCTCAAGCTCCTTCATATTTTTCATGAAACTGTACTTGCTGTCGCTTTCCATGAGACGCCTGAATTTCGATACATCGCTCATTGTTTTTGCATAAAGGTAAACAAAAAGGCCGGTCATTATTATCCCCAGCGTAAAAATCCAGTAGTTCCATGGACCGGCACTCTTGAATGTGATACCGTTGTTTATAAGTGCTTTATTCCCGAATATGAGATCGTTTGAGCTTATTACGAACAGTGCAAGTCCAATTGCCATCAGTATGATATATATGTAAGTCTGGAAATCCTTAAAGCGAAGTGCCATTATTATCCTCTGTGCATGAGATAAAAACAAGTTATTTATCTTTCGCATACAATTACAGTTTCAGAGTTCAGTACCAAGATGTTGTTTATATTGGGAAAAAGCAGATTTTCGCTTCTATTTTTTCAGGTACGGCCATGGTTCATTCGTCTTCTTTCCTGAGGTAATCTATAAATTTCAAGACTGCAATTGATCTGTGAGATATGGCATTTTTCTCAGGCACGGTCATCTCCGCAAGAGACTTTTCATATCCGTCAGGTATGAAAATAGGATCATAGCCGAAACCGTTGTTTCCTCTCTCAGTATAACTGATCTTGCCCCTGAGTTCACCAGAAAACTGGACTATTTCTTTTCCGTTCCAGTAAGAGATCACCGTAAGGAAAGCTGCATCCCTTCCATTGTTGTGCAGAAGCCTCAATATCCCCTTGTTGCCTATGGTTCTCTGGACATATGAGGAATATGGGCCGGGGAATCCGTTGAGAGGATCAATATAAAGGCCGGTATCCTCAAGAAAGAACCTGCTATCCAGGCCTCCTGCTATTTTAGCGCAGCTGTCCCTGGAGATCTCTTCGGTCGTGTCAGCCTGGATCTCCTCATATTTCATTTCATGCCATTCAACATCTATTCTGGCCGCTTCCATCAGATACTTTACTTCCTGGAACTTGTTCCTGTTGCTGGTTACAAACTTAATCAAACGTATCTTCTCCTTTTCTCCATTTTCTCCAATGTTTCAATTATCTCGGGGCCATTTCTGGACCGCCTTGAGTATTCATCCCTGAACGACATGATCATGGTTTCATTAACGTCATGAAGTGCTTTAAGGCTTTCAGATATAAGGAACAGGTCGCTGGCAAAATCCTCGTTTCCGGGAGAAAGCGATCCCATGCTCGGGTCTATGAAGCACAATTTTCCGTCTATGACCATTATGTTGTTTGGAGTAAGGTCACCATGGGAAATCATCATGGAGTGGAGTTCAGCCACCGATTCTCCCATACTGGCCATTATCTTTTCGTCCATTCCGTTTTCCCTCAGGTACATTTCAAGTGTGGGCCCCTGAAGCTTTTCCATTGTTATTGAAAGATCTTCCCGGTTCACATCATAAAGAACTGGAGAATCAATCCCGACCTCATTCATCCGCCTGAGTATGGATCCTTCATTTTTAAGCCTTGCAGTCCTTATCCTGCTGTCAAGATCACTGTTTCTGTAACTCTTGATTATCCTCTCCTTTGTCAATGCAGGTCTTCCGAAGAAATCAGTCTCATATATCTTTGATTCTGCACCGGAATAGCTGTATGAAAAACTGCTGCTGCTTTCAATCCATGGGACCTCAACCTCATCAATCCTGAACCTCGGGTTTATTCCTGTATCCTCAATTTTCTGCCTAATGCCGCTTTCATACATGAGCAACCCGGCCTGTGCTATCATTGCCCCGTTATCCATGCAGTACCTTTCATCGGTCATATAGGCATTCATACCAGCTTCTTTTGCCATTGAGGACACCATCGCCCTTAACCTGTGATTTCTGGCAACTCCCCCTGCAAGCAGGATTTCCCTCTTATTTGTATAATAAAGGGCCCTCTCGAGAACCTCTGTTATCATTGCAAAAGAAACTTCCTGGATACTGTAGCAGACATCCTCCATTCTTTCACCCTTTTTCAGGAATGCAAGTGCGGCAGTCAGTATGCCCGAAAATGAAGTCTCCATGCCCTTCACAGAATATGGTATATCCAGGAGTTTTGATCCTTTCAGAGCCAGGTCTTCTATCCTTGGGCCACCTGGAAAGGCAATTCCGTTCTCCCTTGCAAACTTGTCAAGCATGTTGCCAAGTCCTATATCAGTTGTTTCACCAAGCACGCGGTACCTTCCCATAAGATGGGCTATAACCTGTGTGTTTCCTCCTGATACATAGAGCATAATGGGATCTTTGGCCTTACTCAGTTTACGCCCAATTTCAACATGACCAAGTGGATGGTTCACTCCCTGGATGGGAATCGAGAATTTCAGAGAAAGTGTTCTGGCTGCAGTTGCAACCACCCTGAGGCATGGCCCCAGACCAGGTCCCTGCGAGAAAGCTATGAGTTCTATGTCCTTCATTGTAAGCCCCGAATCTGACAGTGCCTTCTCGATCACCGGAACAATGTGCTCGGCATGGTGGTCCGCAGCTTCCCTTGGATGTATGCCACCTTTAGGTGGAACATATGAAGATGAGCAGTTGGAAATAACCCTGTCGTCATCCACTATTCCGCAGCTAACCGTATGAGCTGTACCTTCAAGTCCCATTACAACAGGCACAGGTTGTGGAATACACACTTCAAGAAAATATTATCCATGGGACTCAAACAGTCATACTTTGCCATGAAAAGCAGGTGAGGTATGCTGGAGGAACTTAAATGAAAGTTAAATTCTGGAGTTTCTGATCACAAGTATAATTTTATAAATAAGAAATTAATTGGGAAAGACCCGCAAAAAAATGTGGAGAACATTCAAAATCATTGTGGAGAAAGTGTAAATATGGCAAACTCAGTTGCAATTATAGCAGACCCGAAAGGCGGTAAAACATACAAGAAAGACGTTAGTCCGGAAAGCTTGAGCTCTCTGGTTGGAAGAAAGATAGGGGACGAAGTGGACGGAATTTTCTTTGAACTTCCGGGATACAAGCTCAAGATTACCGGTGGGAGTTCAATTAGCGGATTTCCCATGAAGTCAGACCTCCAGATTTCAGGAAAGAAAAGAATCCTGAGAAAATACAGCATTGGAAGAAGATCCAAGGCAGGATTGAGGAAGAGGGTGACATTCAGGGGTTCAATCATAGGAACCGATATCTCGCAGATTAATCTCAAGGTCATCCAGTACGGCCCAGCTGCCCTTGGGGAAGAGAAAGAAACCAAGGAAGCCAATTGATGTTGCCACAGCCATCAGTAAATATCGGTATGGTTGGTCATGTTGACCATGGGAAAAGTACCCTCACAAAAGCTATAACCGGTACAAAGACCGACATACATTCAGAGGAGATAAAACGAGGCATATCCATAAAACTGGGATATGCGGATACCCCCGTTTACAAATGCAGGAATGAGAGCGGGGAGGAATACTACTCCTCCAAGAAAGAAGGAGAAAGTTGCGAATTATCAAGAGTTATCTCATTTGTAGATGCGCCGGGGCATGAGACCCTTATGGCGACTATGCTCTCAGGATCTTCAATCATGAATGGCGCACTGCTTGTGATAGCCGCCAATGAAAAGTGCCCGCAGCCCCAGACAAGGGAGCATCTGACTGCCCTGGATATAATGGGAATAAAGAACATAATAGTTGTACAGAACAAAATCGATCTTATTACAAGGGAAAGGGCAATCGAGAGCTACAATGAGATTAAGAAATTCCTTAAGGGAAGTGTGGCAGAGGATGCTCCAATTATTCCAGTGAGTGCTTACCACAACACAAACCTTGACGTTCTTCTGGAGGCCATAGAGCAGAATATAAAGACTCCAGTCTTTGATCCTGCTGTGAATCCGAGGATGTATCTTGCAAGATCATTTGACGTTAATAAGCCTGGAACCCCCCTAAAGGATCTGAAGGGAGGTGTGCTGGGTGGTTCTCTTGTTGAAGGGATGATCCAGATAGGAGACGAAATAGAGATCGCCCCTGGAATCCAGACAGGCAAGGGAAATAAGCAGGTCTGGGAAAATGTCACCACTGAGGTCGTGAGCCTCATGTCAGGAAAGAATTCATACAAGACGCTCAAACCCGGAGGACTTGCCGCAGTTGGGACAAAACTTGATCCATTCCTCACAAAGGGTGATTCCTTTACCGGAAGGATCGTTGGGAAGGCCGGCAAGGTTCCACCGACGGTATTCGGAATGACAGTCGATGTCCATCTGCTTAAGAGGGTGGTGGGTTTCCAGGAAGACCTGAAAGTTGATTCAATAAAAAGCAAGGAGAGCCTCATGCTTACAGTTGGTACGGCCAACACTGTAGGTGTTGTTACCTCAGCGAGGGACACAAGCGCAGAAATCTCGCTGAAATACCCGGTTGCAACATATTCTGGCGAGAGGATTGCCATAGCAAGAAGAATTGCAAACAGGTGGAGACTCATAGGTTACGGAAACATCAGGGACCTGCAGTAATAAAATAGCCGCAGACTGATCTTACCGGACACTCCGGGCATAAGGGTTTTGTCCTGCAGTGATCCTTCCCCAGATAAACAAGCATGGCGTGAAAGTTTCTAAGCATATCACCATCATTTCCAAGCGTGTCCGATATCAAACCCTTGATCGTGTCAATATCCAACCTGCCGCCCCTTATCCCGATTCTTGAAAAAATTCTTATTGTGTATTTGTCAACAACAAAAACCGGTTTGTGAAGGGCATAAGAGAGAATGGAATCCATGGTTTCCCTCCCAACTCCCTTCACATCCTTCAGGAAAAGCTCAAGTTCATCAACAGGAAATCCAGACATTTTTTCCAGTGTGGAATAGTTTTCAGTGATTATGCGTGAAATATCAATCAGTCTTTTCGCCTTCTGGTTGTAGAATCCGGAGCTTCTGATTATGGGTGCAAGAACATCCGGTTCGAGTGAAGACAGGGCAGAAAGGCTGCAGATATTGTTTCTCTTTAGATTTGTAATGCACTTCTCGACATTTGACCATGAGGTGTTCTGCGTCAGGATTGATCCTATAACGACCTCATCATCTGTCTCTGCAGGCCACCACTTGAGATCCCCGTATCTTTCAAAAAGAAGCGAATGCATAGCCCTGATCCTGTCATCGTCTGGCATTGTGATATCCCATGGAATTTTCAGGGGCTTAAAATCATTTGCAGTATTTTGCCCTTTCATATTAACACTGGAAAATTATTATTAATTATATAGGCATACTGAAGCAATGAGCGAATTTGATGTTATAGTCGTGGGAGCCGGTCCCGCAGGCTCATCTGCTGCCATCAGTTTGGCATCCAAAAAAGTCAATGTACTTCTTGTTGAGAAATCTGATCCTCCAGGCACCAAGAATGTCTCAGGAGGGGTTTTATGGGGGCATGAACTGGACAATATCATTCCAGACTGGGAAAAAACAGCACCTGTGGAGAGATATGTCAAATCAAAGACTGTAGGTTTTCTCACAGAAGATTCCAGCATAAACATAGATTTCAGGTCAAGGAAGTTCGATGAAAACAAATCAGGATATACTGTACTGAGGGTAAAACTCGACCAGTGGCTTGCCAAAAAGGCTTCAGAGGCCGGAGCGATGCTTGTAAACGGAGTCACAGTTG